>JAYELX010000124.1:0-2192 GCA_034717875.1 Chloroflexota bacterium
CGCAGAACGACCAATGGTAATACGCTCTTGGCCGCTCAAATCCAGGAAGCGCATATCCGTAACCATGGAGGCCTGCGTCATTAACGGGCCAGAAGGAGCCGCCTGCGCTTGAGACAAACTTTGGTACATGTCCAAGACTGGCTCAGAAACTACCTGGGTAGCAAAGCCAGAAAGCTCTCCTTTCAATGTGGTCTGTACCTGCCCCTCTTTAGAAACCAGGAAGGGTAATTTCGAGATTACAAAAATATTTTCTGGTTCGACTCGATAAGGCTTATCCGGCTCGATTTTTTCTCCGCTGAGGATGACACCGTTGCTGGAATGCAGGTCTGTAACCCAAAATTGATCCCCATCTATTTTAATCTGAGCATGCCGCCTGGAAACCCCCATGGTTTTTATCTGGATATCACAACCCGGCTCGCGGCCAATAACATATTCGCCGTCATATAGCTGGATACTCTGCCAGGCGTCTTCGCGGTCGCTGAAGATCAGGAAGAAGTTGGGCTGCGGCGCCGGCATGCCAATCCCGAAGGTGGCCATCATGGTCTTATCCAGAGCTGCATCCACATCATCTACAATCGGGACGGAGGCATCGGGGCGCAAGATGATCTTTTCTGTTTCCACCCGGTCACCCTTCTGATAAGGGGTTATGCTCAACTCGAATTTCGTGACCTTTACTACCTGCCCGGGCTTCAGGGGCATTTTTCTCCTGGGGGGCAAGACAATTTCATCCAACAGGGTACCATTGGCCGAACCTAAATCCATGACCCAACAGCCATCCGCATCAATTTCAATCTGAACGTGGCGGCGCGAAATATCATCATGGATCAAAATAACGTCACAAGCCGGTGCTCTCCCAATGATCGTTTTTCCCTGCTTAATAAGATAATCAAAACTTCCCCCTTGATAGGAAATGTTTATAACAAACTTCTCGTTTTCCATCTCTGCCTCTCCTCAGCAATTCTAAATTTGGCTGTCATTGCGAACCCCCGCTTTTGGGGGGTGTGGCAATCTTCCTGATTTCGATGCTATCTTGTTAACCGGGATAACCCCGCAAGGGGGCGCAGAGCGTGCCACGTCGCTGCCAACGGCACGCAGAGCGAAAACGCTTCTCGTACGTGGAGTCCTCTTTGCCAACGGCACGCCACACGGTGTGCACCCACTTGGTGTACCGAAGGTACGCAACACGGATGTGCGCATGCTGTGCACGCAAAGCGAGCGAAGCGAGCGAGAGGAGTGCCATATTGAGAATTGCTGGCATCTCATCAGCAATTCCCGTTTTGACTAACACCAGACTTCGGAAGTCTTCGGATGTCTTTTTGTTAGCGAAATACATCGTTCGAGACTTCCGAAGTCTTGCCTCTTCTTCATAATATCGGGATTTGCTGGCCTCTCATATAAACAAAAAAGCTTTTCTATGTGTACCCTGGTTCAGACACACAAGCATTAATGATTCTTCGTGCATTAGTGGGGTAAAGACATCCGAGATTTCCGCCGAAGACCGTACTTGGGATGCAAAACTGCTTCCACAGGCCAGTGACTACGCTTACGCAGCCAACAAAATCTCGGATGTCTGGCTGGCAACTCCACTATTTATTACACGTTGACTCGCATTAATTAACATCAGTTATTCCCGATATGAAGACATATCTTGGAATTATCAGTATGTAGTAAGGTTTTCCATCGCCAGAGGCGTGAATCCGCATCCCACAGCATCGAGATTTGGAAATCTCGGCTACAGCACGGGGCAAACCGTGAATTACTGCATTGACATAGGTCTCTTTCATATTAATTACTAAAACTGCTTAAAGTATTGCACCTTTTCCACCCTCAAGCTCGCGTTTCGAGAACTCACATAAAACCATTGTAATTATAACAAAGAATTCTAATAAATGTTACCCGATTTAAGACAAAAATAACCCCCAGAATTATACCAACACCACCTCTATTCCGCCCAAAAATATGGTATTGATAGCTGGCGTCCGCCTTCGGCCCGGCAGCGGTTTTTGATTGCCTTCATGATGCCTATGCGCAGCGCGTCGGCGGTGGCTCCGGCCCATATTTTCGTTTCACGCCTTCGGAATCACAATCCACAAAACAATATACGGCACAATACCGGGTACACCACCGGGGATAAGCGCGATCAGAAATACCAATCTGAACCAGAACGCACTGATCCCAAAGAATTCCGCCAG
>JAYELX010000124.1:2292-4498 GCA_034717875.1 Chloroflexota bacterium
GTCACCTGTGCTCATCAACATGGTTTTTGCTACGCAATCGCTTCCGCTTCAACTGGAGCAGCCTCACGCCAATCCCGGAAGACCATCCAGATTGCACCCAGACCAACCAGCGTCGCGGCTAGGCCAAATATCCAGCCGACGAAGGGGATACCGCGCAGCAGAACGTAAATCACCACTCCCAGCACCAGCGGCCAAACTTTGGATTCGGCCGCGTTGGGGGCCAGTTTGCCTAAAATCCACTTGCCGCCCCAGAAAGCGAGCACCAGCTTCGAGCCATAGTTGACCAGCAACAAGAAAACGGCGAAGGCCAATCCCAGACTGGAGAAACCGACCCCAAAAATGGTGCGCCCCAGTCCACCCAGGGTGAGAACACCGAAGAAGATGCCAAAAGCCAAAATTAGGGACCCAACAATGGCAGCACCGATATAGCCCACAAGAAGGGACAAGAATCCCCAGCCGGTGGCGGGCAATGGTTCGGCTTGGGCTTTGGCGACCACTTTGTTGAATAAACCAGGCAACTGCCACAGAACCAGCGCACCCAGCACCAACAACGTGATCAACTCACGCAGCCGTTTCAGGAACCAACGCCCAATCTTCATGGCTAAATCGACGCCGGGCGAGGTCTCAGTTCGAAGTGGTTCACCAGGTGCGGGTTCATCGGGTACGGGGGTGCTGAAGACTACGCCGCCTTCGGGTTCGGATTCGATATTATCAGCCTGATCAATTGGGCTTACATAAGTCACAGTGCCGTCGATTTTAGCATCTTCGGATATGTAGATGCCGGGAGAAATCATTGAGGGCGTCCCCGGTGGCATGAAGGGCATAAACGGCATTGATTCCATATCACCTTCTGAGGCATCAACCTCGGCTATTACATCCCCACCAACCGAGCCGCTGATCTCCAAAGCGCCGGCGCCGACGTGCAAATCACGGCCAACATCACCAGCTATCACGGCCTGATAGCCGCCGACAGCCACATCGCGGTCAATCGAAGCCCCATTTTTCACATCCAGTGAAAAACCGCCAAAGTATAGATTGCGGCCAATTTTCGCCGAACTTCTAAGCATGGTGGTATTGGAGCCATTGTAAACGCTGCCCGCTATCTCTCCGTTGATTTCGACGAATTGCGCACCCGTGAACAGACTTCCGTTGACAGTGCCATTGATGACCACGCTTTGACCGAAAGCGAATAAATCGCCGTTCACAGTGCCATCAATCACGACCCGCTCACCGACAATGAACAAATCGTCATCCACAACCTCGGCGGCTGGCAAATCTCCATCTTCGATGAACTCGAAAGCTTTAGCAGAACTTACTGCGCCAAAACTAAAAACCACCACAAGGGCCAGCGCAAGAATCCAATGTAAATACGAACTATGTTTAGACATTTCAAGAATCTCCTTTATTGTTTTGATAAATTTGCTGTATCTTCTGAAAAAAAGTAAGGGCTGAAGGTTGTTGGATAAAGTGACAGTCACTTATAAATTAGCCCTACACTCTGAATCGGATCGCTTAACCAGCGTGTTTTCTTAACAAAACGCCTTTGCAAGTGACTGTCACCTCTAGTCATCACTTCTATTACATATACGAGCGCAATGTTGCCATGTTGCAAACGTAGCCAACTGGTGCGAAAAACGTGTTTGCCGGTGGCACGCAGAGCAAAACACGTTTGCGCTTTGCGTGCCTTTGGCAAACGTGTTTCGAGTACTAGCCGTGAATTCATTCACGGGTTTCTTCATTGCGAACGGGACGACAATCCCCCCTCCCTCTCTGCACAGCGGAGAGGGAGGGGCCAGGGGGGTGGGTGAGGTTGATTCGACCACATTATCGCTAACCCCAGTAGGCCAATCCCACCTCCCTCTCTGCACAGCGGAGAGGGAGGTGGCCAGGGGGTGGGTGAGGTTGGTTCGAACGACAGACGAGACAAGTTCTACCGCATTTTAACGCAGAGACGGGGAGAGACAAAACGCAGTTCCAACGGCGACGCTTGCCCGCACAAATATGACAACGAATTTCTGGGATTGACCGAATTCAAACCAAAGTTCGATCAATCCTACAATTCGTTGTTATATTGTTATATTGCCACCAAATTCGAACGCCATTCCCCCTCCCTCTCTGCACAGCGGAGAGGGAGGGGGCCAGGGGGTGGGTGAGGTTGATCCGAACGCATTATCGCAAACCCCAGTAGGCCAATCCCCCCTGCCTC
>JAYELX010000125.1:0-4492 GCA_034717875.1 Chloroflexota bacterium
GATGCTCCTGCGTCGTAACCCACCGCTTATGCGCTCCGCGCTCCGCTCTGAGACGTAGAACGTCTTCGCCAAGCATTCCACCGCGGAGCAGTGGAACGAGAACACGCGGAGCAGTGGAACGAGGACACGCGGAGCAGCGGAACGAGGACATAGTGCAAGCTTGCAAGTGGGTAAATACTCTCTGGTTACGATGCTCCTGCGTCGTAACCCACCGCTTATGCGCTCCGCGCTCCGCTCTGAGACGTAGAACGTCTTCGCCAAGCATTCCACCGCGGAGCAGTGGAACGAGAACACGCGGAGCAGTGGAACGAGGACAATCCCCTCGAACAACCCGAAGTGCAATATTATGCCCTTGCTGTACGCATTTTCAAAATGCAATGCACTTCTATCGCTGCTTGACCAACAGGATTTTAAGCAACTACGACTAAAGACTACTCGACTATTCGACTAACCAAATACAAAACTAAAAAACCAAATGACCACTCTATACTCCTCCGTAATTCAACTCCATAATCTACGCGCCGGTGAACTTAGGCGCAACAGCGGCCTTTATGCCAATGCTGTGTTTTATAGCCTCATCAACGCAGTAGACCCAACCCTGGCTGAAGCTTTGCATCAATGGAACGGACGTAAACCTTTCACTATTAGCAGACTTTTGGGGCTGCCTAAGGGGCCTGGAAAATCCGTCTACCTGAAAGCCGGGTGGGAATGCTGGCTGCGAATCACCACCCTGGGGAACAATATCTTCCAGCCGCTGATGCAGCACTTCCTGCAAGGCGGCGGCCATCCTAAAATCCAACTCGGTGCGCTTAGTTTCGGAGTCAGTCAAGTACTCACTACCCCCGCTTCGCATACCTGGGCCGGGTACATCGGGGTTGAGACTCTGCTACATCAGACCGAATCCACTAGAACGGCGACTCTGAAATTCGCCTCCCCAACTCAGTTTAACCTCGGGGACCGTATGGCCCTCTTCCCTTTGCCAGCGCTGGTTTTTGGGAGTCTGGCCAGCAAATGGAACGCTTTTCTCCAGCCGCGATTGGATCGGGAAGCGGTTGAAAAATCTGCCCAAAGTGTGCTGATCACAAATTATCGTCTCCGCACCAGCACTTATCGATGGAAACGACGGGTGAAAAAAGGGTTCAGTGGTCGCTGTACTTATAATCTGAAGCACCTTTCTCCTGATGATCAAAAGCTGTTTTGCACTCTGACCGATTTTGCATTCTATGGCGGCATGGGGGGCAAAACCACTCAGGGCATGGGGCAGGTTCGGCGGGTACCCGACTCCCCAACTCGCTGACTACTGGACTACTGGACTAATGAACTACCTACCCCTATCCATGCTCAATCAACTCGAATATTGCGAACGCCGATTTTACCTCATGCACGTCAGGGGAGAGATGGCCGTTAACGCCCATGTGCTGGAAGGTATTTACAAACACGCCAAAGCCCATACTGCCGGGGCGAGCCGCGAGGGCCAAAAAATTATCCATCGACGGGTGTATGTCTGGTCAGACCAATTGGGGTTGATTGGTTTCACCGATGTGGTCGAAGAAAGCCTAGAACGCACGCCCGAAGGCAGCGTCACAACAACGATAACCCCGGTGGAATATAAAAAAGGGCGTATGGGCAAGTGGATTAGCGACCATGTTCAACTATGCGCTCAGGCTGTTTGTTTGGAAGAGCAAATGGAGATCGAAATCGAATATGGCTATATTTTTTATTTTGGATCGCGGCGCCGGGAACGGGTTGATTTTACCCCGGAGCTGAGATCACGCCTGCTCGAAGCTGTTGCCCGTGCCCGGGAGCTGATACCGTCCCCGCAGCCGCCGCCCCCAATCCAACACGCGGCCAAATGCCGAGATTGCAGCCTGGAGCCCATCTGCTTGCCAAAAGAAACTCTTAAACTGACCCAATAAACGTAACTAAATATGGCCACCCTGCATGTAACGGAACCTTATACCCTGATCAAAAAAGATGGCGACACGCTATTGGTGCATATCCCCGCCAACGAGGAATTGGAGCGTGAATCCAGTAAAGTACGCGTGCCGCTGATTAAAGTCGATGAGGTCGTTATACTCGGCGACAGCACGGTTACATCCCCAGCTTTAGGTGCGATGTTGGATCAGCGTATCGCGATTACCTTTCTCACTCGCTACGGAACTTTTCGGGGACGTTTAGTGCCCTCCTTTTCCCGCAACAGCTTATTGCGTCTGGCTCAGTTTAGGGCCCATGAGAATCCAAAGCAGAGTTTGAAGTTTGCCAAACAATTTGTAATTGGTAAGCTCAGCAATTTGCGCACGATATTGCTGAGAAGCAATCGTAAGATGGATGATTCTGAAGTGACGCGTTCGGCAAATTCTCTCGATGGTGTTATTCAACAAGTAAAAAAGCTGGAAAGTGATGGGTCTCCACCGCCCGATCCGGGCAAGCCTCAATCGGGTACCGCCTGGGGATCATTGCAAGGGTTGGAAGGTGCTGGAACGGGGCGTTATTTTGCTGTTTTCGACCGCTTGCTGCGAGGGGACCCAAAAATGCGCTTCAATGGCCGCAACCGGCGCCCACCGCGAGACCCTGTCAACGCTTTGCTTTCTTATGGTTATACACTTTTGATGCACCAATGTGCAGCCGCCCTGCAGCTTGTCGGGTTTGATCCCTATATTGGATATTTACATTCTTCCCAATACAGTAAACCATCCCTGGCATTGGACTTGATGGAAGAGTTCCGTGGGCCGGTGATTGATTCGGTTGTGCTTACTGTGGTCAACAATAAAATCATCACCAGCGCTGATTTTCAAACAGAAATGGGGAGCTGCCGCATCGAAGATGATCCTCGCCGCACTTATTTACGCAAATATGAAGCCCGCCTTAATACTGAAATCAAACACCCTATTTTTGGATACAAAGCCACCTATCGTCGCTGCATCGAGCTGCAAGCCAGATTGTTGGCCAAAACAATCAACGGCGAAATTGACGCCTATCCGCCTTTTAAAATCCGATAGTTGGACGTGCTAAAACGGATTAAATTTAAGCAAATCTCTCCGGGGTCTCTAGTATCTTGCGTGACAAATGTCAAGACTTCGGAAGTCTCCAGTGACCTATTTCGCCAATAAATGCGTTTTCAAAGACTTCCGAAGTCTGCTTATAGCTATAAAGCGGGATTTGCTGGTGACAGTATATGCGCTCTCAATTTTTTCGCAACCAATCGCTGTGCGTGCCTGCGGCAACACTTTTTTTTTGCTTTACCCTTGGATATTCATGCAAATTGGTGAAATTCGATGTAAATTATCGGGCAACCATACGAAATCCCAAAGAGCCTTCTTTTTCAGCGCAGTCAATAATTAAAAAGACTTCTGACCCAGATGAGTAAAAAACGCACTTTATACGTCGTAGCTTACGATATTTCTTCAGACAAACGTCGAGGCAAAATTCATAAAACCCTTTGCGGTTTCGGAAAGTGGACGCAGTATAGTTTGTTCGAAGTATTCTTGAACGATAAAGAGTTGGTGCAATTACAAAATCGTCTCGAGGCGATTCTCAACTCCGAAAATGACAGCCTGCGTTTTTACCCTCTGTGCGAAAATTGCCTGCAAAAAGTAGAAACGGTTGGTTCTGAACCACCGCAAGAAACTCAAGTTTATGTAGTTTAAGGAAGTAAAAAATGAACGCAAAACAAAACCATGTCCAAACCAAAAACCGATTTCCTTACCTGTGGCCGCTGGGTCAAGCCGGAATGGCAGCCCCGGACCGGGTAATTGCTGTCGGTGATTGGGAAGATAAAGCCATCCGTCAAGCAGTCGTCAGGGCTAGAGATAGAGACTGTTTGATAGATTTGACCGGTGGGCGCGCCTGTCTTTGGGTGGTTTTTTTAGATAGCGGCCACCTAGTATTGGCGACTAAACCGATGCCGGTAGCGAGCATAGATCTTGAAGATTATGCCTGGGATGAAGATCCGCGCGCAGAAGCCTTGTGGTGATGATTTTCGCCATATTCGAGTTTGCGAGCGGGGAAGTGATGGCGAAAATACCAGGGCGCGCTCGCAAAAAATAAGCCCTAAAAAAGACACCTAAGCTCAAAATAGATATAAATTTACCATAAGGCCGTTCCAAAATAATAAAATCTTTCAAAAAGCACCCTGTTTTCCCTGGCAGATGGATAGTTTTGTGAGAATTTGAGTTCTGGAACTACCAAAGATGGATTTAATTGCCCACTTACTCTTGCAAAATATAAGGAAATGCTTGATAATAGGATTCAAGGCATCAAAAAGCCATATTAAGAGCGAAAATCATCTAACTAGTGCCGCTTGAATCCACATTCTCCCGACTGAGGGATTGAAACTCTTGTTTTCTATTCATTGCTAATCCTATGATATGCTTGAATCCACATTCTCCCGACTGAGGGATTGAAACCTCGGAATATGAAACTGATGCTAGTGATATTCCCTGCTTGAATCCACATTCTCCCGACTGAGGGATTGAAACAATGTATTTGTGGT
>JAYELX010000126.1:0-4480 GCA_034717875.1 Chloroflexota bacterium
TTGATATGAACTATTACCCACCTTCCACTATTAAATCGTTTTTGGCAACCGCATTTATACTTGCCGTTATCGGCTGGGGCGGAATAGCGGTTGTGATTATCTACACGCTGCCGACCCTGGGCCCGCGTTGGTTATTCTTTTTCCTCGGTATGTTGGCCATTAGCGGCACGGTATTACCCATCATGGCATTCCTGAACCGCCGCTTCCCGTCAACCCCCCCCCTCCAACGACGCACAACCGTACTGCGCGAAGCCATTCTTGTGGGGATTTACGTTTCCACACTGGCGTGGTTTCAACTTGGCCGTGCGTTGACATTTCCACTAGCGATTGTGTTCGCACTTGGACTTGGAGCTTTAGAATGGTTGCTGCGCTTACGCGAGAACAGCCGCTGGGAACCGTGATTGCCAAAGCTGGCTAGAATATATTCTTAACATGCAGTTGCTCAAATTTAAGTTAATAAACGCTCAATCCGGTCTCTTATCGCTGGAGCCGGTCTCTTGTCCTCGCTGGGGCCGGTCTTCGCGAAGCATACTCCTGGAGTGCCTGACCGTGCGACCGTGTTGACTCGGTCATGCGTCGGAGACGTGCAAAGCAAGGACCCGTCACAGCAGTTGGTAATCATGAGACCAGTCACAGCAGTTGGCGAGAAAAATCGCAGCATTCGTATACTTCCAAACTCTTTTTCAAGCAATTTCCCTACTATTCATCACCCACAAATAATATGACTGAACTTCGTAAGCTGCCATCTGTCGACAAATTACTTCATACCGCTGCCGCCGCGGAATTAATCAACGCGTATGGCCGACCATTGACGCTGCGTTCCATCCGCTCAGCGCTGGATGAGGCGCGCAGTGGGTTCCGAGCCGGGAAGCCTTTGCCCAAACAAGCAGCTCTGCTCGATTGGGCCGCTCGAAAGCTGGAGACTTGGATCGCGCCAACCCTACAAGCGGTGATCAACGCCTCGGGCGTGATCATCCACACGAACCTGGGGCGTTCTCCATTGAGCGAGGCAACCATTCAGGCCGTGCGTCGGGTGTCATGCGCTTACTCCAACCTGGAATACGATTTGGAGAAAGGGCAACGGGGCACGCGTCTGCTTCACGCTGAAACATTGTTGAAACAGTTGCTCGGGGTCGAGGCCGCCCTAGTGGTCAACAATAACGCTGCGGCGGTGCTGCTATCGCTGACCGCATTGTCGCACCGCCGCCGCGTGCTGATCGCGCGTTCACAATTGGTCGAGATTGGCGGCGGCTTCCGCGTCCCCGATGTGATGAAACAATCCGGGGCCAAGCTGGTGGAAGTAGGAACCACCAACCGCGTCCATCTGCGCGATTACGAAAAAGCTATCGCCGAGCAACCCATCAAGCTGGTGATGCACGCACACCGCTCCAACTTCGATATCGTTGGCTTCACGACCGAACCCAAATTGGAAGAAATTGCCGCTGCTGCTCATACCGACGACATTCCCTTGCTGGACGATATTGGCTCCGGCGCGCTGCTGGACACGGCCCAATATGGGCTGGCGCACGAACCTACCGTGCAGGAGTCGCTGGCCGCGGGGTCTGATTTGGTTTGCTTTTCGGGGGATAAATTGGTCGGCGGCCCGCAGGCTGGCATCGTCGTCGGGCGTGCGGATTTGGTCGCCAGGCTCAAAAAACATCCCCTGGCGCGCGCCGTCCGAGCTGACAAAATGGCACTGGCGGCACTTTCGGCGACACTGCGGCATTATTTGCAAGATGAAGCTGAAAGCAAGATTCCCATTTGGGGCCTGATCTCGGCGCGGGCAGCTGGGATTAAAGATCGCGCTAGGGATTGGGCAACCCACATCGAGGGCGCCCGTGTTATCCCCGGTGAATCAACGGTGGGGGGCGGCAGCCTGCCCGGTGAAGTCCTGCCAACCTTTTTGCTGACCTTGGATATCCCCCATCCCGATAATTTTTTGAAGCGGCTGCGGGAAGGTGCCCCCCCCGTCATCGCAAGAATCCAGGATGGGCTGGCCGTTTTCGATCCACGCACAGTGCTTCCAAAACAAGATCAGCAATTGTTGACAGCAATAAAAATTGCGCTCGAAAAATAATCCCCCGGAGGCTTGTAGTGAAAAACGACATTGACGGTTTGATGCAAAAACACAATTTAGACGCGATTTTGGTGACCGGCCCGGCTCAGCATAATCCAGCCATGTTTTATATGACCGGCGGAGGCCACATAACCCACGCAGACTTGATCAAAGCGCGCGGCGAGCAAGCGACGCTGTATTACAACCCCATGGAGCGTGATGGGGCGGCTGCTACGGGGCTGAAAACCAGAAATTTGGCTGAATATGGTTTCGCAGAGCTGCTCGCCCAAACCGATGGCGACCAGGTTGAAGCCCTGGCTTTGCGTTATCGAAAAATGCTCACCGAACAGGGCCTGACGTCGGGGCGGATGGCTATTTATGGCCAAGTGGAAATTGGGGCCGGGTTTGCTATCTTTTCGGCTCTTCGAAAGCTGATGCCGGCGTTGGAGATTGTGGGCGAACCCAATAACGACTCTATGTTATTGGATGTGATGGCAACCAAAGATAAAGACGAAATCGAACGCATCCGCAAAATGGGCGCAATTACCACCTCCGTGGTGGCAAAAGTGGCCGATTTCTTGTCTTCTCGCCAGGTTGAAGATGAAGTGTTAATGCAATCCGATGGACGCGCGTTGACCATTGGCGCCGTCAAAAGCCGCATCAATTTATGGCTGGCCGAGCGCGGCGTCGAAAACCCTCACGATACTATTTTCGCGCTTGGACGTGATGCTGGAGTGCCTCACAATACCGGCAACCCCGACGACGAGCTGCGGTTGGGGCAAACGATTGTTTTCGATATTTACCCCTGTGAGGCCGGCGGCGGATATTTCTACGATTTTACCCGCACCTGGTGTCTGGGATACGCCCCGGACGAAGCCCAATCCCTTTATGAAGACGTTTACGCTGTCCGTCAGCAGATAATGAGTGAACTTGAAGCGGGCAAACTTTTCAAGCATTATCAGGATCGCAGCTGTGAGCTTTTTGCCGCCCAGGGGCACTCCACCATTAAAGATGACCCCAAGATTCAAGCGGGCTATGTTCACAACCTGGGGCACGGTTTGGGCATACGCGTCCACGAGCGGCCCTGGTCGGACAGCATGGCCTCAGAAGATAACGTTCTATCGCCGGGTTCGGTTATGACCATCGAGCCGGGTTTGTATTACCCGCAGCGCGGCATGGGCTGCCGGCTCGAAGATACACTGTGGGTGCGCCCGGACGGCCAGTTCGAGATTTTTGCCGAGTTCCCACTGGATTTAGTTCTGCCGATGAGGAATAAATAGATATGGCCGCTTCACCCCTCCCTCAACCCAATTGCCGCATTCTGGGCATCGAAACATCGTGTGACGAAACCGCCGCCGCAGTGGTGGCAGGCGGACGTGTGATCTTATCGAGTGTGGTAGCTTCACAAGTGGACTTGCACGCCCAGTTTGGGGGTGTCTTCCCTGAGGTTGCTTCCCGCCAGCACATTCGCAGTATTTACCCGGTTGTGGAAAGCGCGCTGCAAAATGCGCATATCGACTTGGGTGAAGTGGACGCAATCGCGGTGACACGCGGCCCCGGCCTGCCCGGTTCGCTGGTCGTGGGCATCAACGCGGCCAAAGGTCTGGCGTTGGGCAGCGGGCTTCCATTGTTGGGCATCAACCACCTGGAGGGCCATCTCTACTCAGCCTGGCTGCACGACGACCAAAATGACACCCCAACCGAACCGAATTTTCCCCTGCTGGCCTTGATTGTCTCCGGCGGACACACAGAATTAATTTTAATGTCTGATCATCTTGAATACAAACGTTTGGGAGGAACTCTGGATGATGCGGCCGGGGAGGCCTTTGATAAAGTGGCGCGCTTATTAGGCTTATCCTACCCCGGCGGCCCAGAGATTCAATCATCGGCATTGAAAGGGGATCCCGATTATGTCACATTTCCTCGTTCCTGGCTGCCCGGCACCTGGAACTTCTCCTTCAGCGGCTTAAAGACCGCCGTGATGCGCACCGTCCGCAACATAGAAGCAGATAACAAAACCCTGCCCGTGGCTAATCTGGCCGCCAGCTTCCAGGCCTCCGTGGTGGAAGTACTGGTCGGTAAAACATTGGCCGCAGCCGAAGAATTCCAAGCCAAAGAGATTCTAGTTGCCGGCGGAGTCTCGGCTAACAAAGCATTGCGGCAAACCTTGCGCGAGCAAGCCGCACTGCCGGTTCACATCCCCCCAATCGAACTATGCACCGACAACGCCGCCATGATCGCCGGAGCAGGTGCCTACCGCTTCTCCACCGGTCAGCGCGACGGCTTGGAAATGGACGCGGCGCCAACCTGGCCGCTTTCCGAGTTGGCGGGTCAGCGGATGGGCAGATTAGGACAGCAGGGCAGCTAGGGCAGGCAGCAGGCAGCAGCAGCAGCAGCCACCGAATGAATTCGGCGGCTGGTACG
>JAYELX010000127.1:0-4470 GCA_034717875.1 Chloroflexota bacterium
GGGTTACGACGCAGGAGCATCGTAACCAGAGAGTATTAGCCCACTTGCAAGTTTGCACTATGTCCTCGTTCCGCTGCTCCGCGTGTCCTCGTTCCACTACTCCGCGTGTTCTCGTTCCAATGCTCCGCGGTGGAATGCTTGCAAAGACGTTCTACGTCTCAGAGCGGAGCGCGGAGCGCATAAGCGGTGGGTTACGACGCAGGAGCATCGTAACCAGAGAGTATTTACCCACTTGCAAGCTTGCACTATGTCCTCGTTCCACTGCTCCGCGTGTTCTCGTTCCACTACTCCGCGTGTTCTCGTTCCACTGCTTCGCGTGTTCTCGTTCCACTGCTCCGCGGTGGAATGCTTGCGAAGACGTTCTACGTCTCAGAGCGGAGCGCAGAGCGCATAAGCGGTGGGTTACGACGCAGGAGCATCGTAACCAGAGAGTATTTGCCCACTTGCAAGTAACCAGAGAGTATTTACCCACTTGCAAGCTTGCACTATATGATAATGGCTTCGCTGTCGAGGCGGTCTTTCATCAAAAAGTGTCCGAGAAGTTAAACGTGGGTGGTTTTTTTCGGCGTGAAGCAAATGAGTCAAATCGATCATTTTGATCTTGGTAAAAACAACGTCCCATATCGTAACACCTGGGTTCGTCCTTCCCGCCGCCAGTAGGGTGGTTGGTAACGGTCATAGGTTTCGATGGGTGAGGCCACGCTAATTTCCTCTACACCGAACAGGCGTTTATTCTGCTCCCATTCTCCTTGCTTCAATAGTCCCAGCGGAACGAAGTCACCTCCCTTACGTACACATCGACGTTTTATTTCTACTTGCGGAATGTTCTTGAGCAATGCTAGATAGTTGAGGCCGTGAATGCCCAAAGGTTGGGCCAATGTGGCTGTACGATTGGTAGCGGCAACAGAAAATTCTGCCAGTTTCCCATACCCTAGCGTGGTCTTCTTGCCCAAGCCAATGTTGTTTTTCAGTGCAAAATCAAGCAATGTGTTTATTCCATCCTTGTCGCCCCGGAAGTAAAAGATGTACTCACGCGTAAGCGCATAATATATGCGATTATTCAGTGCTTTCCTGGAGCCGCTTGACGATCTGAGCTTACCATTGAGTTCAAGTGGCCGGCAAAGCGGTTCCACCGAACGACGGCGTAGCGCGAGTTGGTCAGCCGGCCCATCTTCTTCGGATGGATAAGTGACAAGATTGCCCCTGCGAGAGAAAAAAGCACCGGCTGGATAAAGCACACCGCCACGTTGGGATACAGGCAGTCCTATTGAACAATCAAAAATCTCAACGTCAGCGATTAATGTCTCACTTCGGATAGGAATCGGGAAGTTAATCCAGCGTGTTTTATCACGCAGAGCTGAGTTCCATTGCCAAAGTACTTCGTTGCTGAGCGACGGATGACCACTTATTACTTCCGTCGCTGCGCGACGAAAGGCCAGGAATTTAAGAAAACCATCCAACATTGGTAAGCCCGGCACAGGGATATCCGCTTTGTATAGCGAAAAGATGCCTGGCGTGTGCAACCGTAGCCGCAGTTTGTAGACAGTCGTATCATTTAGATTGTAATGGACAGCATCAGCCGCTTTAATTAACGCCTGCCATGCCTTGTCACTGATGGGAAAGGAACGGCTATTTGCTTTCCTGCTCATTTTTATCCAGTCCTTTCTCTGCGATTGGCGTTGCTTTTAACACGGAGAGGATATCTTTTCTGTTTTCCTGAATATACTGCCTGTATTTCTCTACCGCTTTGGTGACAGGTTCAAACAATTCATCAGCCAAATCAGATGAGACTTCGAAAAGCTCTTTGTCATTTAACTTGCACTGATAGAAAACTTTCACCTGACCATAACCGGCCGCACTGCGACCGCCCAGAGTAGGCTGTTGCAGAAAGGTTTGTAAGCTATCGAAGAAACATCCCAGTTCCAAATCGTCCAGAGGATACTTGCTATACAATTCCTGGAGTAAAAATGTACCGGGCGGAATGCACTCGACATAGTAGATCATCTGTCGCTTGATTGTCTCTTCGTCCTCTGTCAGGTCAGCCTCGGTTTCTGCATAACGCTGTTTCGTCAGGTCTTTGGTGTCATCCTTGCGAGTCAATGGCCCATCGTTAAAAAGCAGGTCAACCCTTCGGGGTAATTCATCCGGGAGTAGTCTTCGTAGTTTATCTGACAGTCCATTCACGGTTGGGTTGAGAATAGA
Organism: Chloroflexota bacterium; assembly: GCA_034717875.1. Lineage (GTDB taxonomy): Bacteria > Chloroflexota > Anaerolineae > Anaerolineales > UBA11858 > JAYELX01. Next base: position 2,203 of record JAYELX010000127.1, read on the forward strand.
TTCAGTTTCAACTGCATAGGGGATAATGTGAGTTACGGCCAGTTTAGATGGCAACATTACATTGCCAAACGCCGATCCCATCAGACGCAACATGGGGATCGCATCGACTAGCGATTTCATTTGCTTGCCCATTCTTGACGTTTCTTTTAAAACACCACCGCTATAAAGCACACCGTAGTGATCAGGCGATAGCTTGATTCGATCTGCGCCTTTATCCGTCAAGATAGCGAACATCTGGTCAGCCAGAATATCCCGAAATTGTCCCCGGAAGCTGTTGCCAGACAAAGCCGGGATGGACACTGATTTGCCATTGTTAATAACCCGTAATTTCTTGATCTTGGAAATGTTGCCGATGGTTTCCTCAGTGTGAATGATTGGCTGCCTGACTTGATACAGTGCGTAGATTTTCAAAGTGTACATAGGGTTAAGCCTCCTCTTCTGTGGTTTCTTCTTTGGTTTTTTCGTCATGGTCGACAAACTTTTGGTACACTCGCTTTAGCAGAATGACTAACGGAATAGTTTCCTCCTTAAGCAACCTGAGCGCGCCCGGGGCAATGTCGGCCGCATAGATATCCTCAACCGGTCTGCCCAGAGCTTGGTGGGGGATAAATTGGGGGGAGACGTTGTCCAACACGTCATCCACCAGCGCCGAGAGCGTTTCTGCGTTGGATGCCCGAACGTACTTAGCAAGGGTGGAATATATTTTGACATCCACTACACGGGGGTTCAATGCGCCGCGCATTACCAACAGGGTCTTCAATGCCAGCCGGACGGCTGACTCTCGTTCGCCCAATTCCATGGATTCGATAGCTTCGTAAGTCTGGTGCAGTCGTTCCTCTCGCTGTCCTTTGTGTTCTTCACTCATGTAATCACCTCTTGGGATTGATAAAAAATTCGATTACTAATGGATACCTGGAAACAATCTCTCTAATTTCCGCTTTCACCTCCTCGTAAGCTCGCCACTGTTCAGCGGGAGATCCTTTTCCCATCTTTGCTTCCCAGAACGTATTCTCAGCCTGCCGAAACGCTGAACGATCGTAAAATGCTTCGGCAGTAGCTGTCACAGGGTCATTGCCCTGAAGAACAGACGATAACCAGTCACGCCGGCGTTTTTTTCCTTTGATGTTGCTTAATAATTCGCCGAGATGTTTACGGTCTGCAAAAAACTGGCGACTCACTTCCAATTGCAGCGCATTGTCTACCAAAAGCGTGAACTTGCTATCTGGTGATATCATCATTGTCATGGGATTGGTCTTTAAATATGTATGTTTGGTGTGATGTTGCTTTCGATCGTTGATTGCCATTTCAAAGATAAATTCGATGGCCGGCCGAACTGTTGTCTGAAATGGGTAAGTCCGTAACTTCACTTCACTAAATAGCATTTCCGTATATTCGAAAAGCTCGCGCACATCCGAAGCCCTTTTCTGGGTAAGCAAGATGGCGCCCAGGTATGGCAACGAAAGTGGTCGTGTCTGATCATCATCATACAATCGCTGCCATAATTTAGCAATCACGCGACGGGAGAGTGCATTGAACAGCATAAATTCTTGCAATGTGAACGTGGCTCGCTGTAAAATCCCGCTAAAACGACCGCCAATATCTAAGGGTGGTTGCTTCTCTACCAAAGTGTTCTGATCGTCCCGGTAAGCGAAATGAGACGATGGTGTTACCAGAGCAAACGCCCCTCGGTATCCCTTGCGGTCCCCTGTGATACCGTCTGCTTTTTCGCTTGGGGTGCGAGACTTGTGAGAATTCAGAGCATAAATGCGGCACATTGGGCAAATATCACCGCCAAAACCGATGTGTTCAGCATCAGTGAAGTCGGGCGAGAAAGTACCAGATATGGTCATCTCCCCAGCAGGTAAGACACTATCAAATGCGGAATTACAAAGCCGGCAGTGACGAGTTTTCTTGCGAAGTTTGTCGAGAGGCCAGTCTAAGACCTCATCAAGGAGACGAACTTGGATACGCATGCCCCGGTGATCTTGGTACATTGTGGGAGGCAAGGAGGGAGGATCAATGAGCCGAATGTCAATTTGCTCATTCAAGACATGAGCTAACAAATCCACATCTTTTCCCTGGCGTATCAAGGGCAATTTCGACCAATCCACTCGACTGGTTGTCTTGACTTGTTTCTTGAGTTTTGCTTCTGGTGTTACTGTCAGGATATCTAACTCTTGCAAGCGTTGGGCTGTCTTGGATTGAACATCCTGCATCAATTGCTGAACATCAATTTGTAGAAACTGAGGAATACTCATCAAGACCGTA
>JAYELX010000128.1:0-4449 GCA_034717875.1 Chloroflexota bacterium
TAAATCGGCCACACATGCTATTCTCCTTTGATTGCAGATGGCGGAATGCGGAATGATGAATGATGAATGATGAATGATGAATGCGAAATTCAAAATGCAAAATGCGGAGTGCGGAGAAATCCAAAATCAGAATTCCGCAATCCGAAATGGAAAAACCCTAAACACCCGACGCGGAGCGTCTTATTTACGGTGACACCGCAGAGCGATGTCGCCAGTGAATAGATACCACAGAGTGATGTCGCCAGGGGATAGATACAACAGATCGATGTAGCCAGATAAAATGGGTTAGGCTATCAGCTTTTCTACCTGATAGCCAGATTCGACTGCGGCTTGTTCTTGCTTTTTGATCCATTCGAATTTTGATGCGATTGCTTTGGTCTTTTGCTTTACAGAGATTTTGGGATCGGCGTTGATGGTGATGATGGCGATGGCCAGCATCCAGCGTAGGAATAGCTGGAAGGATTCTTTGTGGAACCACAGCAGGCCCTCATAGCGGTTGATACGCAGCAATCGGCGGATATTTTCATCCGCGAACCATGTTTCTAGGATTTCGGTGTCGGGGCTGGTTTGGGGCCAATTTTGATGCTGAACCATGGCTTTGACGGCCAATGTGCCAATGTGAGCGGATGTTTCGTCCAATCCAAGTTCTGTCAGGGTTTTGGTGATGATTTTGGCTAACATCCAATCGTCGAGCCAGCGGGTGCTGCGTTCTGTTTGGGCGTCGTCGTCACCGGGTATTGCTTTGCCCAGGGTGTGGGTGAAGAGCCATCCGAGTAGGGCGGCGCGGAAAAGAGGCGCGGCGCGGAAAAGAGGCGCGGCGCGGAACAGAGGCGCGGCGCGGCGCGGAACAGAGGCGCGGGATAAGGTTTTTGATTCGGGGATCAGCAGCCAGCTATCAATTGGGGTGGGTTTATCTAAGCTGGGGGAAGGGGATTTTTCTAACAGGTTTAGGGTGGTCTCTAATTTCCGGGCGATCTCCCCGGTTAAGGAATCTTTATCAAAATTATCATTACCCAGCAGTTCCTCGATTTGGCTGAATAGTCGCCTGGTTTTTTGTTTAACTTCTTCGATTGTGGTTTGCGGGGCAGGGTGCGTTTCCAGCAGCCATTGGAACATTTTTGCGCTGACGAGTTCGCCGAAGGAGTGGTGGAGTGGCTGGAGCAGGAGTTCTTGGATGGCGGTTTCGATGCTGGGGACGCCGCGGCCGTTGAGGTGGTCGCAAAGCTGGGCGTATTGTTTGGTTTCGTTGTCGGCGATTTGGCGGAAGTCGATGAAGACGTGGCATTCGTACGCACCCAGTTCGATGTAGAGGCCGCTTTCGTGGAGTGCCTGGTTTTTTCTGATGTATTCGAAGCCGCTGATGTGGTCGCGGAAGACGGTGAAGGTGGCGGGTTGGTTTTTTAGGGCCAGGGCGGCTGCCAGGTTGGTTTGGGTGAGTTGGTCTTTAGTTTTGTCGCGGAAGGCTGCGGATGTTTTTATGCGGCCGCGGGTTTCGGCCCAGCGGTTGTGGTAGATTATCAGTGAGCGCTGGCCTTCGAATTGGTTGGAATAGGCGAAGACGTTTTCGTCGACATGGTTTTCGTGAGTGTAGAAATCATAGAGGGTGAAATTATCTACCTGGGCGAATTGGGCCCGGCGTTGGAGCAGGGGAGCTATTTCTCGCTCGTGGCGGTTGACCAATTTTGGATCTGGGTATTCGTCCCAGTGGGCGCGCTGGTATTCCATGCCGTATTTTTCGTGAAATCCTTCAACTTGTCCGTGCCCGAACATGGGCAGGCCGGGCAGGGTGGCCATCATTGTGCAGATGCCGAAGTATTTGCCGCCGCTGTCGAATTGGTCGATGGCGGTTTCTTCGTCGGGGTTGTTCATGAAGTTGACATAGCGTTTGAGAATCTGAGGGTCGAATTCGAGAGTGTTTTTGATCAGTTGACGGTATTGGGCGTTTTTTTCGTCGCGCAGCATGTTCATGAATGCGCTGTTGTAGACGCGGTGCATGCCCAGGGTGCGCACGAAATAGCCTTCCATCATCCAGAAGGCTTCGGCCAATAGGAGTGTGTCGGGGACTTCTGCGGCGACGCGGTCGACGACTTGACGCCAGAATTCTTTGGGCATGGCTTGATCGAATTCCGCGCGGGTGAGGGCGTGTTCGGCTCGGGTGGGGATTGCGCCGCCGCTGCCCGGTTGCGGATACCACAGGCGATGGACGTGTTTTTTTGCCAGGGTCATGGCTGCATCAAAGCGGATGACGGAAAATTTTCGCGCTACGTGCAAAATTGTCTCGATGACGGCTTGGCGCACTTCGGGGTTGAGGTAATCTAGTTGGGCGGTGTCGTTCCAGGGCATGGCGGTGCCGTCGTTGCCGTGGTAGATGTATTTGGTGTCGCCGGTCCAATGGTCGCTGCGTTGGAAGACTACGGCGGCATCGCTTTGGCTGTAGTATTTGTCTTCGATGCGGATTTCTACTCTCTCATCGTGGGAGAGGTTCTCTCCGTTGAAGCTGTAGCCGGGGAAGGGGGAGTGGTCGAGAGAGAGGAACCAATCGGGGTGTTCGATGACCCATTTGGAATATATGCCTACGTGGTTGGGGACCATGTCGGCGGCCAGGCGGATGCCGCGTTGTTGGGCGCGCTGGCGCAGGTTTTGGTAGGCTTCGTCGCCGCCCAGAATCGAGGCGATGGTGTAATCGTAGAGTGAATATGCCGAGGAGACCGCGTCGGGGTTGCCGCAGAGTTGCTTTATGCGCTGGGAGGCTGGGCTGCGCTCCCACAGGCCAATCAGCCACAACCCGCTGAAGCCCCATTGAGCTAGTTTGTCCAATTCTTCGTCGGGGACTTGATCCAGCCGAGCGATTTCGCGTTGATATTCTTTGGAGAGTTGATCCAGCCAGACGAAGGCGTTTTTGGCGATTAGCACCAGGCGCGGCATCCAATCGCTATCGGGGCTGAAGCGTTCTTCTTGCGGCAGTTCGTAGAGCCCGTATTCCGGTACTTTAGCAGGGCCTGGCCCGAGGAAGGGCAGCTTTTCTTCTTCTTTGATCAAGTCGAGGCTTTGGAGTAGTTGTTGGATATATGCGCGGATATTTTCTCCCAACAAAGGTCCCCAGCGCTCACGTACGTAGGCTAACTGGGCTGCGAGGGAATCTGCTGCCAATGCCGGGGCGCGCAGGATTTGGATCAGGGTTTGGTTATCTGGCCCGAAGCGGGGTTGTGTTTCGAAGAACGATTCTAGCTCGGTGATGATTTGGGCATAGTTGCTGTATTTTTCGAGAGTGGCGTCGTCGAAGAGTTCGCGGTAGGGTGCGAAGGCCGGGTTGGTGTTGGCCAGCCAGAGCATGAGCATTTCTTCGAGCGCGATTTGGATGTTGGGCAGGCCGTCGGTGCGCGCGTGGAGATATTCTGTGACTGTCATTTCGCTGCGGTAGACGGTCACTGGTGGAAACTCGTCACAAAATTGATACAGTGTGTTGGCGACGTTTTCTTGGCCCAAGTTGGTATCGAGCCAATCGAGTGCCTTTTCTAAGGCTTGAGGGTTGGTTTGCAGGCGGTATTGCCGGGCTGCGGCGTGCAGGATTTCATCGATCAGGCCCAGGGCGTTGATCTGTCCAGCCTGGATAGATTGTTCGGGCGGGCGCTGTGCGTTCATCTTGTGGGCGAAGTTGCGCGCGGCGTGGAAGTCGGCGAAGATGACGTTGCCGCTCAACCCAAAGAGGGCCTGGTCGAACAGGTAGCGGTCACGGGCTTTTCGGGAGATGTGGAATTCGAATTGAGGCATGGGTGGGTTGGCAGATTGGTATATTGGTGGGTTGGGGGTTAGTGTACCATGTTTTTGAGGGGCGTGGTGTCAGGGATCAGGCATCAGGTGTCAGGCGTCAGGCGTCAGGTGTCAGGTGTCAGGTATCGGGACAATCGAATAAATTCGAGGTTGGTCTGCAAAATCCACCTGCGTGGATTGGATTATCAACCGGCGCAGGTTGGTTTCGCGAGCTAGCATCGATTTCAATCGAATGGGAGCCACGGCGATTACGCGTTATAATTGGGGCTGTAGATAGCGAGAGGAGAAGAGCCTGCATGAAAATTACAACTTGGAACGTCAACGGTTTACGCGCTGCGCTGCGCAAGGGCGCGGATGAGTGGTGGACGGCGGAGCGTCCAGATGTGCTTTGTTTGCAGGAGATTCGCGCTCGTCCCGACCAGTTGACGCAGAAGCAGCGCGCTCAGTTGGAAGAGGTTCATTTCGAATGGAATCCAGCCGAACGTCCAGGCTACAGCGGCGTGGCCACGTTTTCGCGACCCGAACCGCTGGCATCGCAGAGGGGCATTGGCGAGCAGCGTTTCGATGTCGAGGGGCGTATGGTCGAAACACGCTATCCTGATTTTACTTTATTCAACGGCTATTTTCCCAATGGCAGGCGCGATCTCAGCCGCGTGGATTACAAGCTGGATTTTTATA
>JAYELX010000129.1:0-4412 GCA_034717875.1 Chloroflexota bacterium
GAAGCCGACCCAAAAGCCGAAGCCAACCCAAAAGCCAAAGCCGACGCAAAAGCCGAAGCCGACCCAAAAGCCGAAGCCAACCCAAAAGCCGAAGCCAACCCAAAAGCCAAAGCCGACTAAAAAGAAGTGATTCTGGTTAGTCTTTCCCGAGCGCTTGCATTCTCCGCAAGCGCTCTTTTGGTTTAAGAGATAACATTTTTGTAAGCTTTTCAAGTGGGTTTGTATGTAACAGCTGGCCTTCTGTTTCGTTATCAAAAGCACAGTGGTTTATGCCAATTTGTATTGTTTTAAGAGTTAAACAAACTATGAAGACAAACACACGTTTATTTAAACGCAAAGAAAGAGCTCAAGGCATGCTCGAATTTGCTCTGGTTTTACCAATTGTGCTGCTGCTAGTTTTTGGAGTGATTGAATTTGGGCGTCTGCTTTTTATTTATTCGGCCGTGACCACGGCCAGCCGCGAGGCTGTGCGTTATGGCTCCGCGGTCGATGACGCCAGTGGTACCTATCAGTTTGCCGACTGCGCCGGCATTCAAGCCGCTGCAACGCGGATTGGGTCTTTGGTTGATATCGATACTGTGAATATCACCTATGATAATTTAGATCCAGATTCTAGTCCTGATTGTGCATCTCTGGATACCGAGCATGTTGTTGGTGGAGATTCTCGCATCAGAGTGAAAGTGAGTGCGTCTTATCAGCCCATTGTTCCCTTGGTTAATATTCCTTCTAATATTACGATTGATTCCGATAGCGTTCGCACGATTGTCAAAGATATTGCATTAGGCGAGGGAGGCGCGCCCCCTGCCCCCCCGCCTTCGGTATGCGACCCATCTGTTGCCACGGTTGATTTCGAAGCCGATAAGAGCCAACTAGAGGACAATGGCAATATCAGTGTGGCAGTTAATCTAACCGGCGCGGCTGAGGATGATGTCACAGTGGTGTTTAGCGTGACAGGCGGCTCTGCTAGTGGCGGCGGGGTGGACTATACTATCAATACCTCAAGCCCTCTCACGATTCCCCATGGAGGTAGTTCGGCCACGGTCACGATTGAAGTTGTTGCCGATGGAGATGATGAGCCTGATGAAACGGTTGAGCTTAGCATGGGGGCTGTCACCTGCGCTACTGCGGGAGACACCGTGCATGTCTCCACGATTGAGGACGACGATGATCCACTCCCGTCGCCGGACCCAGATGTAAGCATCACCTCAGGCAATAGCCCAATTGCTGAGGCTGGCGGCGTCAGCACCATCACGGTGACATTGTCCGAGGCGCATACGTCCCAGGACGTGACTGTCAATTTTGGAACTGGGGGCACCTATGAAGCTGGCGATTTTAATCTTTCGGATACATCCGTGACAATCCTTCAAGGCGATACGCAGAAGACGGTGACTGTTACCGCTAACGATGATGCTGATACCGATGATGAGGTTGTTATTGTGTCGATTAATTCAGCGACCAATGCTGATGTTGGTTCTCCAAGCACGTACAGCGTTACAATAACTGACGATGACGCTGCTCCCACCATGCACGTTGCTGACTTGAGTGACTTGGGTTCCGATGGGAAAAACAGTAATTTTTGGGATGCCAATGTCACCATTCGGATTGTTGATGGTGACGGAAACCTACTTGAAAATACATCTGCTGGAGGTACGTGGAGCAGTGGAGGGTCATCGAGTTGCACTACAGATGCTAGTGGTGAGTGTATGGTGACGACAGAGGATCTAAAACGGTCAAATTATTCATCGGCCGAGTTTACCGTTACCAGTGTAGTCAAGGCATCTTACACCTATGAGTCGGGTGATAATGTCGAGACGAGCGTTATAGTGTCTAAAAACTAAGCACACATGAGTTGGAGGTGAAACTTATGAATCATCAAGGTCGAAGTCAACGTGACAATGCTGCCAGGCCCTTGCCGCGTGAGCGCGGCCAAAGCATGGTCGAGTTGGCCTTTAGCCTGGTATTTTTGTTAATCTTGATCGCCGGAGTTGTCGATTTGGGTCGCGCTTTTTTCACCTATATCGTTCTGCGCGACGCCGCTCAAGAAGGCGCTCTTTATGGTTCTATTAATCCGACCGAAAGCGCGGAAATAGCCAACCGGGCTAACGCGGTTTTATTAGATAGGGTTGATTTAGGGGATGTGACAGTGACCTCGACGACGACTGGTACTTGTTCGGATGGAACCAATACCATTGCTGTGGAAGTTGAATATAGCGACTTTCCAATTACGATGCCCTTTTTGGGTACGTTTGTAGGTTCACAGAGTTTTACTATCACTGCTAATGTTATCGACACAATCTTAAGTCCCCCCTGCCCCTAGGGGAGGTGGGCAATTGCTTAAAATCCGGTTTAGAGGAATCGGGTTTCTCGTCCCCCTACGGGGATGCTACGGGAAGAAACCCGGTTTCTGCAGGAAAATGAAACTTTATTTTGAGCAGGTTCGGAGGTAGGTTATGATGAAAAATGAGCACAACTCAGAAAGAGGCCAGGCTATTTTATTGTTGGCCCTGGGTGCGGTTGCCATGTTGGGCTTTGCCGCTTTGGCCATCGACGGTGGCATGGTCTATTCCGATCGCCGCCACGCCCAAAACGCAGCCGATGCGGCTTCCCTGGCGGGAGCGCTGAGCGCTTCACAAGCGATGGAGGCGAACGACATTTATTACGGAAATTTTGATTGTAGTAGTATATCTACTGTTACAACTGCTGCCGAAAATGGCGCTATCACCCGGGCAGGCAGCAACGATTACACCATTGATACTGATGTTTCTGACAATCACGGTGTTGAGATAATATGTGTAGATGATGAAGACAAAGGCGCTTACATTGATAAATATCTCGATATCAGGACAGTAATCACCCGCAATACGAATACATCACTGATACATTTTGTATATTCCGGTCCTGTGGTAGGAACCGTCGAGACGACTACTCGCATCCGGCCGCGCACGCCTTTGGCTTTTGGGCACGCCGTCGTTGCTCTAAATGATTCTGCTTGCAGTGGAAATAGTCTAATTGGAGTGAAGTTCTCTGGTAGTAGCGATGTTGACATCAATGGTGGAGGTGTATATTCAAACGGTTGTTTGGTCTGTGGTGGCAGTAGTTTCGATGTCGATGTTGTCGATGGTAATGTAAGTTATGCTGACTCTACAACGTGTGCAGCTGGTGATCCTGTTTCTCCCTCCCCCCAATCAACTTCTCAATTGCCACCATCAGCTATGGTAGCTAGCCCCCCCGATTGTTCAGGCCTACCTAACCAAGGCAACCACTCAGGGTCAGGAACAATCCAGCCTGGTGTTTACGGTAAAATCTCGTTGAGCAATGGAAGTTTGGTCATGAATCCAGGATTGTATTGCCTGACTGGTTCGCCTAATGCCTTCAAGCTCACTGGGGGCGATATTTCTGGGAATGGGGTAACGATTTATGTTCAGAATGGCGGTGTTGATATTTCCGGTAATGTTGACCCAGTTGACTTGAGAGCACCAGCAGCCAATCCTGACCCGTCGCCAGCGATTTCGGGAATGTTAATATTTCTAGCTGAAGGAAACTCGAATCCTGTCAGCCTGACGGGGAATAACAATTCATACTATGAAGGCACGATCTATGTGCCGGACGGTAATATTAAAGCAACCGGTTCAAATGGAACATTCCCTACATTCAACACGCAGCTTATTGGATTCAATGTAGAGGTGACGGGTAATGCTACCATTGATATAAATTTCAATGGCAGTGAGAATTATGCCGTTCCACCAAAGTTAGATTTGCAAGAATAGGTCTGAATGCAGCAAACATAAAAGGAGGCGCACTCGCGGTGAGTGCGCCTTTTTTTGTAATAAATACCTTTGGTCGTTTGTTTAGCAATGGTGATTAAAAAACTTTCCCGTTTGAGTTGCCGTAGTACTGTGTCTTTTGATGATTACGATAAACGTAGGCGTGTTTCCACGCCACGCTGGGCGGGCCTCGCTCGCCTAGACAGGCCAGGCGCGCCACGCCAAAGGCGCGCACAACGAAGTGCCCCCGCGAAAGCGAGATTTGCCCCCCTCTGAGGATGCTTAGAAATCTTGGCTGCATGTTTCCTGTTTTTTTTGAAAAGATACCGTCAACGAATATAAAGCGAATAAACGAATTACTTCGGCACCCACATTCGTTTATTTGTTACCCATTCGTTGACGGATTTTATGACAGTGATTTGCCGTAGGCATCGCGCCACAGGGCTAGCGCCGAGCGACCTCGCGAAAGCGAGATTTGGCCCCTCTGAGGATGCTTAGAAATCTTGGCTGCATGTTCCCTGTTTTTTTGAAAAGATACCGTCAACGAATATAAAGTGAATAAACGAATCTAGCCACCTGACAGTTTTAAAATTCGCTCCATCAATAGAACGCGAATGACACTGATTAGGCAGATTTGCGCGGATTTAA
>JAYELX010000130.1:0-4403 GCA_034717875.1 Chloroflexota bacterium
TAAATCTGCCGATGGTTTGGACATGAAACGCCCAAGCCACAGCACTGATCAAAATATATAAATCTCCCCGCCTGATGGTGAACTTGGTGGTGACGCTGAGAAAATACAGGCCCACCACAGCCAAAACAGCACCCAACCAGGTTTTCCAGCCAACTTTCTGCCCCAGAAACAAGCCCAAAAACGGCACCAAAATCACATATAGCCCGGTGATAAATCCAGCCTTCCCGGCTTCGGTGGAGACCATCCCAACCTGCTGGAGCGTAGAGGCCAACATCAAAAACATGCTCGCCAAGACGCCGCCGAGAATTATTTCCTTGCGATCGCAGCGCGGGATCAATCCCTTACGTTTCTGCCGCCACAACAAAGGGACCAGCACCAAACTCCCCAATCCGAAACGCACAAAATTGAAGGCGAGTGGGCCCATGTAGTCCATGCCCACCCGTTGAGCAACAAAGGCCAGCCCCCAAATCGCCGAGGTTAGCAGAAATAATAAATCGGCTCGCAATATTCTTTTCTTCAAACCGCCACTCCTAAAACCTTTGCATTATCCAAACGATACATTTATACTTGTAATCAACGCCCAAGTTTATCAGAAAACCGTCTCATCAGCCAATGTATTAATTTCGGTAACCGTTCACCCCCACCCCTTTAAATCCTCTCGCCACGTGGCCATCGAATAAATTCGAGGCTGGTGTGCGAAATCCACCTACGTGGATTAAGCAAATCGATTATGCCGTCTGGGGGGGGGTGAATAATTATTAATTCCGAAGGACGAGATGAATATAAACAGGAAAGCCGAATAATTACACTCAAAGGATTACTAAAGATGAAATATGTCGCCGCTATTGACCAGGGAACTACCAGCACCCGCTGCATGATATTCAATCACAATGGGGAAATAATCAGCGCGGCCCAAAAGGAGCATCAGCAAATCTATCCTCAACCCGGTTGGGTTGAGCATGATCCACTAGAAATTTGGGAACGCACCCAAGAAGTTATCCAAGATGCTCTTGCAAAAGCACAAACCGCTGAGCCAGAGTCAGACATCAGCAGCCAAATCGGGGCGGTTGGAATCACGAATCAGCGCGAGACCACTTTGGTTTGGAACCGACATACCGGCGAACCCTACTATAACGCCATCGTCTGGCAAGACACGCGCACGAAGGCAATCTGCGATCAATTGGCAAAAGATGGCGGACAAAACCGCTGGCGCGCAAAAACCGGCCTGCCGCTGGCAACCTATTTCTCTGGGCCAAAAATAAAATGGCTGTTCGAAAACGTGGAAGGATTACGAGAAGCAGCTGAGCAAGGGGAGGCTGTCTTCGGTAATATCGACACCTGGCTGATCTGGCAACTGACCGGCGGAGCGCATGTAAGCGATGTGACCAACGCCAGCCGGACGCTTTTGATGAATTTAGAAACTCTTGATTGGGATAATGAAATTCTTGCTGATTTGAATATCCCCCGGGGGATACTGCCAGAAATTGTACCGTCGAGCGACCCGAACCCATGGGGGACAACCAGTCCCGACGGTCCCTTTGGAGCAGCCATCCCCGTGTGCGGTGATTTAGGCGACCAACACGCCGCCCTGGTGGGTCAAACCTGTTTCAACCCCGGCGAGGCCAAAAACACCTACGGGACCGGTTGCTTTATGGTACTCAACACCGGCACAGAAATCGTCCCCTCCAAGAGCGGGCTGCTCACCACCCTGGGATACAAATTTGGCGACCAATCTGCGGTTTACGCGCTGGAAGGCTCTATTGCCATCACCGGAGCGCTGGTGCAGTGGCTGCGCGACAACCTGGGGATTATCGAAAAATCATCCGATATCGAAGAATTAGCTCACACGGTGGACGATAACGGCGGTATTTATTTTGTGCCCGCCTTTTCGGGCTTATTTGCCCCCTACTGGCGATCCGACGCCCGCGGCGCAATTGTCGGCATGACGGGCTATATCAACAAGGGACATATTGCCCGCGCCGCGTTGGAAGCGTCAGCGTACCAGACCCGCGAAGTTCTCGATGCCATGCAGCAAGACTCCGAGGTAGAGTTGAAGGCCCTCAAAGTTGATGGCGGCATGGTGGCCAACGAATTGTTGATGCAATTCCAGGCCGATATTCTCGATGTCCCCGTTGTGCGCCCACAAGTTGCCGAGACCACGGCGCTGGGCGCTGCTTACGCCGCAGGGCTTGCGGTTGGTTTCTGGGATACACCCGAAGACCTGCGCTCCAATTGGCAGGTGGATAAAACCTGGAATCCGAAGATGGGGGTTGCTGAGCGTGACGAGTTGTATGCTGGCTGGAAAAAAGCGGTCACGCGCACATTTGATTGGGTTTAAGCATCCAATCCCCCAAATGTACGCACTTTTTTTAAACGCAGAGACGGGGAGACGCGAAGCCGCAAAGAATAATTTTTCGTTTTTTCTCTGCGGCTCTGCCTCTCTGCGACTCTGCGTTGAACCTTGTCAGCTGTGTTGAGGAGCAGCGATGGTTATCCAATCCCCCCGCTCAACTTGAGTTGTTGATCATCCGGGGCCTGCGCATTCGTGCTCACTCGGCCGCTGTCTTCGCGGTAGTGACAGCCGCGGCTGATGGGGTTTTGATGGGCGGCTCTGGCGACGATCATGGCCGCTTGGGCACTGTTGCGCAAACCAATCAATCCATCACTCAAGCGCGTCTTGCGGTAAAAATCATCAATCTCCAGCCAAAGATGACGCAACTCACGCAGGGCACGTTTCAGGCGGTATCCACTTCGCACCAGGCCAACATAATGCCACATCAGGTTGCGAATAGTTTGCATATCACCCTGAATCAAGGTGGAGTCGGCGTCATAGACAAGACCGGAATCATCCCAAGGGGGCACATCCTCATCTGAGGGCGGCATAACAACCCCTTGAGTGCGGATATGTTGCGCGGCGCGAAATCCCCACACCAGCCCCTCCAACAACGAGGTGCTGGCTAATCGGTTGGCCCCATGCACGCCGGTACAAGAAACCTCGCCCACCGCGTACAAGCCATCAATTGTACTGCGTCCCCACAAATCCACCAAAACACCGCCACAGAAATAATGCGCTATCGGCACCACCGGGATAGGCCGCTGGGTTATATCGATATCCATTTCTAAGCAGCGGGTGTAAATCTGGGGGAAACGCGCTTTGATGGCCTCGGCAGACATGTGTGAGGCAATGTCTAATAAGACATAATGATAATCGTTTTCCAGCATTTCCCAATAAATCGAACGCGCAACTATGTCACGAGGGGCCAGGTCTTTCCATTGGGGGGCGTATCGCTCCATGAAAGGCTCTCCTGTGGGAGTGAGCAGCACACCGCCCTCACCGCGCACGGCCTCACTGATGAGGAATTTGGTCGCTCCGGGCATGTGCATGGCTGTGGGATGGAATTGAACATATTCAGCGTTGACCACCCGCGCCCCAGCCCGATATGCCATCGCCAGCCCATCGCCGCGTGATCCCTCGGGATTGCTGGTGTTCATGAAAATTTGTCCCAATCCGCCCGTGGCCAAAATCGTCTGCCCGGCCAGGATTACTTCTACGTTTTGTTTCTCTGGGTTGAAGACATAGGCCCCGTGGCAAGCGAGCGGCTCGTAAGCGGCCAACGGGTCAAGAGAGTGATGGGGGAAAGTTAATAAATCCACCGCCGTGTGTTCGGTGAGCAAGTTAATATTGGGCTTTTGGGCCAATTCACGCACGAGGGCGCGCATGATGGCTTTGCCGGTCAAATCGCCGACGTGCAAAATACGCCGTTGAGAGTGGGCGGCCTCCAAACCATAAATCAACGCACCGCTATCGTCTTTATCGAATTCTACACCAGCGCGCTCGATCAAAATCTCATCAATCAAGCGCGGCCCCCACTCGGACAAAATCTCCACCGCCGGAGGGTTGCAGATACCATCGCCGGCGCGGAACACGTCCTCCTGCAATAATTCTGGCGTATCGTCTCGTCCACGCCCAACGATCCCACCTTGAGCGTAGCGCGAGTTGGTTTCGATGGCTTCGCCAGCGCGCGTAATGACCGTAATTTGCCGCTGGCTATCCTGGGCTAATTGCAAAGCCGCTGTCGCTCCAGCAATACCGCTTCCGATTATCAAAATATCTGTTTTCATGGCATCTCCTACAGGGTAGATTACCCAACCTGGATCATACGTTCCACCGCTTGGGCAGCGCGCAGCCTAATTTCTTCGGGAACTTCAACCACATATTGATTTTTCTGCAGCGCAGTTAGCGTATTCTCCAAAGTGATTTCGGCCATATAAGGGCAGCGTTCCCGACATAAGCGCAATATCTTTTTATCAAGATTGGCAGCGGCAACATTATCACCCATGGCAGATTCCGTCAACAGCGAGTAGCGCGGAGCGTCGGTGTCTTCCACGTAGCGGATCATGCC
>JAYELX010000131.1:0-4378 GCA_034717875.1 Chloroflexota bacterium
ACAGGCGAGCGCTTTGCGTGCCTTGCTTTGCATGCCTTGCTTTGCATGCCTACGGCAACGGCAAAGGCAACGGCAACACTCGACCGGCGCTGAGATATTTTACAAAAAGTGTTACCTTAACCGTGAAACACCCCACCTTCAGTATAGTTAATTAAATAAGGATCAACGTGAAATAGTGGGTAGGAAACTTCATTTTCAGACCTCACAGGTTTCAATGGTGTATTTGAGTTTGAAAAGCATGTCGTAAAGGTTCAAAATGGAACCCGTAAGTGATTTTATCAAAAAACTGTGAGGTCTTCGAAGGTTTTGCCATGCTGTGCATGCCTTAGCCAAGGCACGCCACAGGCGTAACCGATCGCAGTCGGAAAATTACAAAGAAACTTTCACGGACTTACTTAGCTGCTCTAATAACAAAACTCTCGACGCAATCAAAGTCGAGAGTTTATTAGTGCCGAAGGTGGGAGTCGAACCCACATGGGCGTAAAGCCCACTACGCTCTGAACGTAGCGCGTCTGCCTGTTCCGCCACTTCGGCAACAGTCGATATTTTACTCCGTTTCATTGTTTTGTCAACCGCGCGTCAATTGCATGCTATAATTTCTGTGAGGAATTACTTATTATGAATAATATATTTCAGCAAATTCTAACTGCTCTAGTTGTATTTCCGGGAAACCTTGTTTATCATCTGATCTTGGCTTTCTCGATAGCTGGGGCCTTGCAGGCGGCCCTGTATCTGTGGCGCGATAGCAAGTTCCCGCAGGGGCAGCGCATGGTCATTGGGTTGGGAATTCTGTTGGGAATCCGGGTTATCTTTTTCATTAGCGCAGGCCTCACCCAACAAGGATTGGCTAGTCCCCATGCAATCCTGCCGATAATGGACCGCTTCATCGCCACAATTAGTTTGATCATCATTCTTTGGTTGTGGATTTTTCCAGAACCTAGGCGACTTGCTGATGCCGCCAATGGGTTGCTGGGATTAGTGACGTTAGCGGCAGCTTCAATTAGTTGGGTGTGGTGGTATGAGCATAATCCAGAGATGGCATTCAATGCGTCGTGGGTAGATTTGGGTTGGGGAATCTACGCTCTTGCGCTCATTGTCATTGGCATTATCATTCTCGTTATGCGCCGCCCCAACGGTTGGGGGTATGGGTTGGGGATGATGCTGATCGTGCTCGTCGGCCACGGTTTGCATTTGAGTGTCCCTGCGGTAGAAAGCGATTTTCCCAGTGCTGTCCGATTAGCGCAAATGGCCGCATACCCGATTTTGCTGATATTGCCGCGCCGGTTTAACGCTCCCATAAAAGAAACAACTCTGGCACCAATAGAGAGCCAGCCGTTAATTCAAAAACACCCCCGCTATGGAATCAAGCCAGAACAATTCCAATCCATTTTATCTATAGCTACGGAAACATCTCTACCGAAGCTTTGTGAGATTATCACGCGCGTAATCAGCGAGACCATGTTGGCAGATATCTGTTTGCTGGTCTATCCCCCCAGCCCCAGTGGGAGTGGGCAGTTTACGCTTCAATGCGGCTATGATCTGATTTGCGAAGAAACCCTGGGGAGCATGGCGTTAGACCAAACTCAATTGCCGCTGCTGACCACCGCAATGCAAAAATCCCGGTCTTTGCGGTTGCCGGCCAGCAGCACATCTCGAGATTTATCCAGCATCGGGAAGATGTTAGACCTTGGGAGTACGGGCCATCTTTTGGCAGGATTCGTTCCCAACCTCGAAGGGGACTCTTTTTTGGGCATCATTTTGCTCTGTCCCTACTCGGACCGGCGCTGGAGTCAAGAAGATCAAACCAATTTAGAGAATATCATCCAAAAAATAAGCCCTATTTTACAGCGTTCAAAACAGCAAAGCCACACTCGAAATGAACTTGAAAAAACTAAGCAAAATCTAAAATCTTTTCAGACGCTTTTAGAGCAAACACAAACCGAGAACACAGATTTTAAGAATAGGTGTGAGAATTTAGAAGCTAAATTGAAGAAAGCCAGTCAGGAAACGCTCGCAAAGGAGCAGATAGAAGAACTGGACTCGCTGCACACAACCCACAAGAAAAATCAGGATACTATCGCTCGCTTACGGGTTGAGAATAGCCGCTTGGGAGAGATGGTCGAAAAGCTGCTCCTCGATACGGAAAGCCAAGAATCGTCTGACGTAGAACAACTTCGAGAAGAATATCGATTAGCTCTACAAGAAATCGCTCTGCTCAAAGAAGATGTTTCTCTGGCATCTCAACAAGCGCAGGAAATGGAAAAATCTTCCCAAGAAACAGCGATAGGCACGCTAGCGAAGGATCAAGCCGAAGTCTTCACTTCTGTTTCATACGACTTGCGTCAACCTATGGCCTCGATTTTGGGATATACTGATCTATTGTTGAAAGAATCAGTGGGTATTTTGGGCGCATCACAACGTAAATTTTTGGAACGCATTCGAGCGTCTATAAAACGGATGGAATTATTGCTGGATGATATTAACCAAATTACCATGCTTGATAGCAGAAATTTACTACTCAGTCCCGAGGTTGTTAACCTAGGGGATATTATCGACAAAGCTGTTGCAGATACCAGTGCTCAATTACGCGAGAAGAGCATTATCATGCGCGTTGATCTCCCCGATAAAATGCCGCTTGTTCAGGCTGACCGCGATGCTCTCCAACAAATTTTGATCCATCTTCTGGAGAATGCTGGAGCAGTCTCCCCGGCAGATGGAGAAATTTTCTTACGAGCGGATATCAACGCGGCTGATGGTTATCAGGAATTCGTACTCATCCAGGTTGCAGATCAGGGAGGGGGAATTTCTAAAGATGATTTGCCACGCGTCTTTTCTCGGCTATACCGTGCAGATAATTCTCTAATCGAAGGGATTGGCGAGACAGGCGTAGGATTATCTATTGTGAAAACATTAGTAGAAGCACACGATGGACGCGTCTGGGTAGACACCGAAATGGGGATAGGTTCCACCTTCAATATATTGCTTCCCCTCATTGATAGTAACCCTGATGGCAACCCTGCAACTCAAAATTCTGAAGGTGGAGATTCATGAACCAGTTTCGCGAATTACTTTTAGGCATTCTGGCTGCTTTGATGTCTATTATCATTCTCGGAGGCAGTATCATTCTGGCTGTAACAGAAGACTCTGCCTCTGTCGCTCAGGCAATTTCCATCACACCATCTCCTACACAATCCCCAACGCCTTTGGCCACAACGCTGCCCGGTGAACCTACATACACGCCATCACCAACCCCGCTCCCGACGAGTACGCCAACGCAAACATCCCCGCCTCCATCGACGTCTTGTCCCCCGCCTTCCGGATGGGTCAGTATCACTATTAACCCAGGCGATACCCTAGAGAGTCTGGCAGATACCTATGACACTAGCCCGGATGAATTAGCCCAGGCCAATTGTCTATTGACGGAAAGCTTACCGGCAGGAGCGACTATTTACGTTCCGGAAGTTACGCCCACGCGTACATCTACTCTGGCCCCGCCTCCAACGTCAGTGCAATGTGGGCATCCCGCTGGGTGGATACTTTATACCGTCCAGCCAGGGGATAATCTCTATCGCATTGGGTTGGCATACGGTGTGACTATCAGGCAATTGCAGCAGGCTAACTGCATGGGGTATTCGACCAGTATTCGAGTGGGAGATCGGCTGTATGTGCCTAATGTGCCTACGATCACATTTACAGCTAGTTCGACACCGACACCCACTAAAACGGCTACATCTACACCTATTCCACCTACAGCGACTGCTACCCAAACGATGACGCCAGTACCCAATACGGCAACGCCGACCTTTACGCCCACAGAAAGCCCAACCACGACGCCCACAAACACGCCAACTGATACAGCGACATCAACTATGACGCCAACGGAGACGCCTAAGGCAACTGCGACGCCTCTAACTCCAACGAGTGGGTAAAATGGAAAATGGTCGGGAGCGGTCGCACGGTCGGGTACTCCCGCCGAAGGCGCGCATAGCGAGAGTATGCTTCGCGAAGACCGGCTCCAGCAGTTGGGAATGTCGGCTCAAGCAGTCGGGAGATTGTTCGTGGTTGGATATGAGAGTATCCGTTTACGTGCGGTGGTGAACGAGAGTTCACCGCTACGAACCCCAGCATAACATGCTTGGCAGAATAATACCTTGTTTATCTTTTCTAGGGTAGTTCCAGAGTGGAAAATCTGGAATGGCCTATGCCACACACCACTACACAACTATGACTTTGCGCAAACGGTTGATCCAGTATATTCTTCTCCCATCATTGGTATTGGTCATCATCACTTCCGGATTGATTGGTGCTGCTCCAATCAATCCGGATTCTACGAATCTCAAGGGAACAGTGGCATTTGCCACAATTGCAGCCAATGCAA
>JAYELX010000132.1:0-4366 GCA_034717875.1 Chloroflexota bacterium
GCGGCGAAATTGGCCCTGCCTTACGAAACCGACCTGCGTCGGTTGGCAATCCAATCACGCAGGTGGATTTTACAGACCAGCCTCGAATTAATTCGATGGTTTTACGAAATAGCGAGAAGGCTTCCAATCGATTGAAATCGACCCTGCCTTACGAAACCACCCTGCGTCGGCTAGCAATCCAATCCACGCAGGTGGATTTTACAGACCAGCCTCGAATTAATTCGATGGTTTGAAATAGTGAGAAGGCTTCCAATCGATTGAAATCGAGGCTGGCTCGCGAAACCGACCTGTGTCGGTTGGCAATCCAATCCACGCAGGTGGATTTTGCAGACCAGCCTCGAATTAATTCGATAGTGTACCTGAGCCTGAGCCACAAAGATGATAAATTTATTAGAGTTCCCCAGAGAAAATAAAACCAACTAAAAGGGCATAAAAATGAAAAAGCGAAAAGTTATTGTCATCGGAGGCGGCCCAGCCGGGTTGATGGCGGCTGGACAGGCTGCTGAAGCAGGCGCATCGGTCGTCTTGCTTGAAAAGATGAAAACGCCCGGTCGCAAGCTGCTACTCACCGGAAAGGGGCGCTGCAATCTCACCAACACAGCAGCGGTGCCGGAGTTTATCGAGCGTTTTGGCCCCGGCGGTAAATTCCTGACCCAGGTTTTCTATCGCTTTTTTAGGCCCGAATTACGCTCCTTTTTCAATAATATTGGCGTTCCCACCGTGGTTGAGCGGGGAGGGCGCGTTTTCCCCGCCAGCCAAAAATCCAGCCACGTGGTCGCTGCATTAGTACGCTGGGTGCGGGCGCAAGAGGTCAGCATAAAGACGCGAACCCCCATGACAGGTCTCACAGTGAAAGATAATTGTATAACGGGCGTGGTCACACCTGACAGAAATCATTATGCCGATGCGATCATTCTCTCCACAGGCGGGGCGGCTTATCCGGGTACAGGCTCCACCGGTGACGGGTATACGTTAGTCGAATCCATCGGACACAACATCATCCCCATCCGCCCAGCGCTGGTTCCCCTTACCACCAGAGGAGACGTTGCCCAGCGGCTGCAAGGCTTGAGCCTGAAAAACGTGCGCGTCAGCTTGTGGTTCGATGGGCAAAAAGAAACCGATATGTTTGGAGAGATGTTGTTCACCCATTTTGGCATTTCCGGCCCAGTGATCTTGACCCTTAGCCGCCAGATTGTCGATGCTCTGCATACAGGTCGGGATGTGACCATCTCGATTGATCTCAAAGCCGCCCTGGATCACCCCACCCTGGACGCGCGCTTGTTGCGGGATATCGACGAGCAAGGGAAGAAATACTTTCGCACCATGCTCAAGGGCTTGATGCCGAGTAAGCTTATCCCCGTTTGTGTTGATTTGACCGCCATCCCGGCCCGGAAACGAAATCATCAAATCACCAGCGAAGAGCGTAAACGCCTGCGACTCTGGCTCAAAGATTTTCGCCTTGATGTGAGTGGCCATCGCACATTCCGACAGGCTCTCGTCACGGCGGGCGGGGTAGACACAACCGAGGTTGATTCCGTCACGATGGAATCGATCTTGATACAGGGGTTGTATTTCGCTGGAGAAGTACTCGATATCGATGCGGACACTGGGGGCTATAATCTTCAAGCCGCCTTTTCTACCGGCTGGGCAGCCGGGCGCGCGGCCGCTTCACCATAGAGATGTGCATTGCATCTGCTTATAATGCGTTGCACATCCGACATTGGAAAACATCCTTCATTTCACTATCCCGCAGGTGCAACGCAATTCCAAATTGCACGCACTCTCAAAGTGCAATGCACCTGCTATTTGAAATCTTGATTTTGAACAAGTGCGTTTTTCCCAATCCACGCAGGTGGATTTTGCACACCAGCAGCGAATTTATTCGCCTGAAACAGGTGACAGTCACTTCAACAAATTGCATTGTGCGTGCTCATAAACCACTGAAGAGATAAATTTCAGTATCTTCTCCTCTTGCGTAAGTGACTGTCACCTTCCTCATCAGCAGCGAATTCGACTGTTCCCAAAAGCGTAGTTATCTCATACAGTATCCCTATAGTCTGGTATTCGCAAACTTTATAGCTATTTTGACATCTGACACTTCTTGCACTTGCTGGCACGACGTATAATTTTCACAGTTAATGAAGTTCGCAATAAAGCAATTAGTTAATTTCACAAACCATGGACTGAACATGCTAGACGCGCAAAACAAGAAACTAGCAAAAGAGCGGGCATCCCTATTTAGTGTTTTTGGGAATGCCCGTCGGGTTTTAATTTTATGGGCTTTGGATGAGAAAGAAATATCAGTTGGCGAAATTGCATCGCTGATTGATGCTTCATTGCAAAGTACGTCTCAGCATTTACGCATAATGAAGGATAAGGGGGTTGTAAAATCCCGACGAGATGGCCAAACAGTTTATTACCGTGTTGCAAATAACGAACTTGTGAAAAGTTGCCAAATTTTACAGCAACAAAATGGCGCAACGCGAGAAAATTAATATTTTCTGTATTAATTATGAAAAAGGAGAAATATGATGACAGATCTTACTTCGATTGAAGCTTCAAAAGTTGTAGACGCCCGCTCAGTGGCGTGCCCTGGCCCATTGCTGGAAGCTAAAAAGGCTATTGGTGCCGTCGCAGTAGATGAGGTACTAGAAATCTGGTCCGGCGATAAAGGCACCAGCAAAACTATGCCCCGCTGGTGCAAAAAAGTTGGACATGAATTCATGGGATCGCTAGAGGCTGCTGGTTACGATAGAATATTTATTCGACGCCTGAAGTAGTTTTTTCTAGATTAGTCTAATAGAGCACGGCTTAGATTCATTTTTGTTCCACATATCTAAGCTGTAGCTCTATTATTTGATTAGTGGTCATTCTAAAAGAGGTGAAAATTTATGGAAGCAGCCACGTCAACAAAAAAGCCTAAAATTTTGATTATAGCAACCGTGTCCGGGGGATATGCCGGGGCAGATTATGTTGGTCAGCAGCATTTGAACTACGCCACGAATACCAACATTCTACCAGTCCGATGCCCGAGTATGTTTTCGGAAGATTTTTATATAAATGCCTTCGAGAAGGGCATTGACGGCATTATCGTAATGTACAGCGGCACCGACAGCCCTTACAAAGGCGGCCCTGAGCGGACTGCCCAAATTATTGATAGCACTTATAAGCAAATGCAAGCGCGTGGTCTTGATACCCGCCGGCTTCGTCTAGCAGCTATTTGTACTGTTTGTAAAAAACCTTTCTTGAAACAAGTAAAAGAAATGAATGTTACTTTAGATGAAATCGGATTTGTTCAAGAAGAGCTTACGGGCGAAAGGGATGGATAAACTATGAATGCAAACAATATTAAAGCAGATGCATTAGTTGTTGGAGGGGGGATTGCAGGGATGCAATCAGCGTTGGATCTGGCCGACCAGGGCTATCAAGTCGTACTGGTGGAAAAAGACCCCAGCATCGGTGGAAAGATGATCCAATTGAGCAAGGTCTTCCCCACCCTCGACTGCTGCAGCTGCATTACTACCCCAAAAATGTCAGCTGTCGCTAACCATGAAAATATCCAAACGCTTACTTATTGTGAAGTTCAATCGGTTGATCAAAAAGATAGCGGCTTTGTTGCCCAGATACTAAAAAAGCCCCGTTACGTAGACGAAGACGATTGCACCGGTTGTCGACAGTGTGAGTACGCTTGTCCCATAGACCTGCCGAGCGGATTTGATTTGGGCATGGGCGCAATTCGCGCTATTCGAGTGCCCTTCTCGACGGCTGTTCCGCAGCTCGCAGTCTTGGATATGGATAATTGTATATTGTGCGGTAAATGCGCAAGAGTTTGCCCCGCAGACGCAGTCGATTTTACCCAAACCGCCCAAGAGATAGAGCTAGAAATTGACACAATCGTTTTGGCGACGGGCTTCGAGACCACGCCCATAGACGCGAAAAAAGAATACGGCGCTGGTGAGCTGCACAACGTGATCGACGGCTTGATGATGGAGCGACTCTTAGCTCCCACCGGCCCATACACGCGTGTTCTCCGTCCCGGAGATGGCAGAGAGCCTGAATCTATCGCTTACGTCCAATGTGCCGGCTCTCGCGATGAAACCCTGGGGGTCGAATACTGCTCCCGGGTTTGCTGCATGTACGCCATCAAGCAAGCCATGCTCATCGCCGGTTCACTCCCCTTGGCAGACATAATCATCTACTACATGGACATCCGCGCCTTTGGAAAGGGATACGACCAGTTCTACCAAAACGCAAAGGCCATGGGCATTGAATTCGTCAAAGGGAAAGTGGCGAAAATCACCCAAGACATTGATCAAAATCCAATAGTCAGAGTAGAGCTAATCGATGAAGGTTCCCAAGTTGTTGA
>JAYELX010000133.1:0-4340 GCA_034717875.1 Chloroflexota bacterium
ATGCATTGCACCATGGGTTGACCAAGAATCCCTTTGAATAACCCGAAGTGCAATGCATTTTCCAAATGCAATGCACTTCTATCGGCGCTTGACCAAAAGGATTTTGAGCAACTACGCTTTTTGTGTGCTGCGATTTCACATAATCCCCATATCTCCTTCACAATTTCTTCACAAGCCTGCGCTATCCTTTAGTCACCATATAAAACACCGACTTGGGATTGCAACTTCCCAGACAGGTAAAATTAATCTACAAAAGGAGACTAAAACATGAAGAAAATATTTATGATCGTTGCAGTTGTTAGCGTTGTCGCTCTCGCGCTTGGCGCGGCTGGATATGCTTCCGCACAAGGCAATGTCCCGCCCCAACCAGGTTCCGCTAAAAATGGCGCCTTGCAAGCATATATTCAGCCTGCCATCGCCGAAGCCTTTAGCTTGACCGTCGATGAGTTGAACGCTCTCCACGACAGCGGCACAACCATACAACAGTACGCTGAAGAGCAGGGCATGAGCGCAGAAGAAATTCAGGCTGCCATGCAAACGGCTTTCGCCAGCGCGACCAACGCTGCGGTTGCTGATGGGGTCATCACTCAGGAACAAGCTGATTTTATGCAAGACCGCATGGCTCAACGCAGCAAAGACGGCTTTGGCCCCGGCTCGGCTGGATGCGATGGCAATGGTTCACGCGGTGGAGGCCAACGCGGCTCCGGCACGCGTTGGCCTGATGGCCAATAAGCAGCGCGTGGTCAAAAAGTAGTTGATGCTCTAAACAGCCACGCCCCGAAAACGGGGCGTGGTTTGCGTTTAGAAAACGATTGATTTGATTACACGCCTGTGCTAGACTCCAGGGTGGCCGTGAATGAATTCACGGCTGACATTCGAAATACGTTTCAAAGCGGTGGGAATGGAATCCCGCCCTACTTCCTCGGATTACCAATCCGAGTTACCCAAAACCTATGCTCAAAATTCTTCACTTTGCCGACGCTCATATCGATATGACCACCTATGGCCGCCATGACCCCGAGACGGGACTCCCCGTCCGGGTGATGGATTACCTCAAATCGCTGGACACAATCGTGGACACAGCCATCGCAGAGAATGTCGATCTCGTCATCTTCGCTGGGGATGCCTACAAAGACCGCAATCCCGCCCCCACCTATCAGCGCGAATGGGGCCAACGCATCATGCGGCTGGCCCAGGCTGAGATTTGCACCCTTTTGCTGGTCGGGAATCACGATCTCTCCCCGGCGCTGGGACGTGCTCACGCGATGACAGAATTCTCGACCCTGCAAGTCCCTCATGTGCAGGTGCTCGACCGTCCCGTTTTTCTCGGCCCAGATGATCTTTGGGGCCTGCCGCTGCAAGTTATGGCCATCCCCTGGATTTCCCGCTCAGGGATGATGGCGCATCTCGATATTCACGGGCAAGATACCAAGCAAATATACGCACAACTAGAACAACGCCTGAGCGAGTTGGTCAATCATTGGATTGAGAATGCCGACGCGGAGATTCCTACCATCCTGACCGCTCACGCATCGGTGCAGGGCGCAACTTACGGTGGCGAGCGCACGGTCATGCTGGGGGGAGATTTGGTGCTCTCCGGTTCGTTGGTCAAAAACCCCAAGCTGGATTATGTCGCCTTGGGGCATATCCACAAGGCGCAGAACCTCAACAAAAACGCTCATCCGCCCGTGATTTACCCCGGCTCCATCGAGCGGGTGGACTTTGGCGAGGCCGCCGACGACAAGTACTTCGTCATCGCGGAGGTGGAAAAGGGATCGACACAAGTGGAATGGCGTGAACTTACCGAAATTCGCCCCTTTGTTGATCGGGCTCTGACTCTAAGCTCCAACAACGGAATCAGCCATCAACTGCGCGCTGCTCTCCCCCCCGCGGACCAACTCGAAGGTGCAATTATCCGCCTGGTGTTGGAATATCCCCGCGAGTGGGAATCCTTGATTGACGAAGCCGCACTCCGGGATCACACCGCCGCTGCCTTCGAATTCCACCTGGTCAAACGTCCCCAACAAGAAAACCGCATCCGCTTACCGGAGGATCAAAGCATGGGCAGCCTCACGCCGTTGGAATTACTCGATTATTATTGGAAGGCCAACCACACCGAGGCGGAAGATATTCAGGAGCTTCAAGATTTGGCGGGGGAGATTATTCAGGGGTGAAATTACTGCACCAACCGAATTTCCTGTGTGGGGAAAGGCATCTCGATATTCTTGGCTTCGAATATATTATTAATCTCTACAATCCCGGCATCAACGACACCCCAATAATCGGCTTTATCCAAATTGACCCAATAATAAAGCGTAAAGTCGATTGTCGAGCCGCCAAGATTATTGAAAACAACTTTGGGAGCAGGATCAGCCATCACGCCATTGATCGCCGCGATGGCGTCAAGCGCGGTCTGGCGAACCATCTCGAGATCGCTGCCATAAGCCACACCAGCATTCAACTCAATGCGCCGCTTCGAGAATCGGCTGAAATTCTTGATCGGTTTTGTAAATACATCCGCATTGGGAATAATCACGTTTTGCCCGTCTAACGTATACAATTCGGTGGCGCGCAATTCCACATTGGCCACAGTGCCTCTATAACCACCCACCTCGATGGTATCCCCAATATCGAAAGGTTGTTCGAGCAGCAAAAACAGCCCTGAAAAGAAATTCTTGCTCACGTCCTGAAGCGCAAAGCCCACCGTGAAGCCAAGAATCCCCAAGCCAGCCAGAAACGCCGAAAGATCGAATCCAACCTGCTCCAATGAAATCACGAGAATCAAAACGATAATCGTCCATCGGGAAACTTGAGTGATCAGCAGTGTAAGCTCCGGGTCGAAATCACGGCGTTTCAGCATCTTTTTGATGACCTTCGTCGTCAAACCTGCCAGATATAAACCCACGACAAAGATAACCAAAGCGGCGATCAAGTCGGGGAGAAAGAGCAAAAAATTAGCCAGTAATTCTTGAAATGTGGTTGCTATTGTTGTCATAAAAATACCTCCAGTATCTAACTCTATCCCATCAATTCCCGCTTTGTAGCTAGAAGCAGACTTCGGAAGTCTTTGAAAACGCATTTATTGGCGAAATAGGTCACTGGAGACTTCCGAAGTCTTGACATTTCCTCATACCGGGAATTGCTGACTTTATCCAAACGTGTGCAATCATACCGCGGCCGCCATTATTTGCAAGCGAATGCCATTGCGGTACAATCAAGCCATGCCCGCCGTCTCCGTGTTTATGCCCTGCTATAACTGCGCCGATACTGTGGGGGAAACTTTAGAATCCCTCGCCCGGCAGACTTATTCCGATTTTGAGGTTATTGCTGTGGATGATGGCTCAGACGATAAAACATTGGCGGAGATTCAGGCCTGGGCCAAAGAGGATAGCCGCTTTAGAGCTTTTACTCGTCCCCATGGGGGAGTGATCGCCGCGGCCAACACCGCTTTAGCCGCCTGCCGCGGCCCCTACATCGCCCGCATGGATTCCGATGATCACGCCCACCCCGAACGACTAGCCAAACAGGCAGCATATTTAGACGCCCACCCCGAAGCAGCTGTGGTCAGCAGCCTGGTCAAAGCCTTTCCCGAAGAAAACGTGCGGGAGGGTTTTCGGATTTATATCCAATGGCTCAACTCGCTTGTTAGCAATGATGACATCCGACGGGAGATGTTTGTCGAAAGCCCGCTGCCCAATCCCAGCGTGATGATGCGCAAAACCTGGCTCGATAAAGTAGGCCATTATCAAGAGCGCGGCTGGCCCGAAGATTATGATCTGTGGCTGCGTTTTTATCTGGCCGGAGCAACTTTCGCTAAAATCCCGGAAGTGTTGTTGGATTGGCGCGAGCACCCAGACCGTCTCACCCGCACGGACAGCCGCTACTCGGTGAAAAATTTTCTGCGCGCCAAAGCCCATTACCTGGCCCGCGGCCCCCTGGCCGACCGCGACGCGGTGATCCTGTGGGGCGCTGGCATGATGGGTCGCCGCCTGAGCAAACACCTGATGCGCACGGAAAAAGTCCCTGTGGTTGCCTTTGTGGACGTTGACCCCAAAAAAATCGGCCGCACCCGGCGCGGAAAACCGATCATCCCAGCAGATGATTTGCTCGCTTGGTGCAGCCGTTACGAAAACCCGGCCATACTCTCCGCCGTGGGAGCGCGCGGGGCGCGGGTATTAATCCGCAAGCGGCTGAATGCCTTCGGCCTGCGCGAAGGCGTCGATTGGTGGGCAGTGGCGTAAATACGCGTTTATACGCACCAGTGAAATCTTGTTGTCTCTCGCTCTGTTACACTTTACACTCGTTCCTACGCTCCGTTACACTTTACACTCGTTCCTACG
>JAYELX010000134.1:0-21514 GCA_034717875.1 Chloroflexota bacterium
TTGCTCCTGCAATCTGGTTCGGTCTACTTTATTATACGGAAAGGTGGAGGGGAAGTCGCGGGATAGAGGGGAAGCAGGTTAGGTAATCGCGGGTTAGATAGTCGCGGGGCAGATAATCGCGGGTGCCACCAAATGAATTCGGCGGGGCCATCGAATGAATTCGAGGCTGGGTCACCAAATGGGTGCACACCGTGTGCAAAATCCACCTTCGTGGATTGGATTGCCAACCGACGCAGGTCGGTTTCGCAAGACAGGGTCGATTTCAATCGATTTGCCTACAGCTTTTTGAGAAGATACTTTTCGCGGATGCAAAACTCATCTCATCAAAATAAAACCATGGCCGCTTTATTCATCCAAAAGATCGACATCGGCCAGAGATTCGATTACACCAACGATAGCTGAGTTATCCAATTCCTCCATACCCATTTGAAGCATTGCGTTGAATAGTTGCGTGTGTACCGCGGCCGCGGGGATTGGGACTCCGTATTCGCGGGCCATCGAATTAATTCGAGGTTGGCTTGCAAAATCCACCTTCGTGGATTGGATTGCCAACCGACGCAGGTCGGTTTCGCAAAACAGGGTCGATTTCAATCGATTTGGCTACAGCTTTTTGAGAAGATACTTTTCGCGGATGCAAAACTCATCTCATCAAAATAAAACCATGGCCGCTTTATTCATCCAAAAGATCGACATCGGCCAAGGATTCGATTACACCAACGATGGCTGAATTATCCAATTCTTCCATGCCCATTTGAAGCATGGCGTTGAATAGTTGCGTGTGTACCGCTGCCGCGGCGATTGGGACTCCGTACTCGCGAGCTGTGTCCATGACTATGCCCAGGTCTTTGGCTTGCATGTAGGCTTTGAAACCAGGTTGACGGTTTCCGGCAAAGAGTCGCTCTGGCTTGACGTCGAGGCTCCAGCACTGGGCTGCGCCGCCCTGAATTGCCGCGACAACTTTTTGCGGATCGGCGCCAGCTTTCTTTGCCAAGATCATCAGTTCGCCTAGGGCGACCATTTGCGCGGCGACCATGATTTGATTGGCCGCTTTGGCAATTTGCCCCGCGCCAGTATCACCAACATGGGTGATGGTTTTACCAATTACTTCGAAAATGGGCTTGACTTTTGTCAGGGCCTCAGCGGGGCCGCCGATCATGATTGCCAGCGTGCCCTGCTGCGCGCCAATGTCCCCGCCGCTGACGGGGGCGTCCAGCGAAAGAACGCCTTTTTGGGCCAGTTTCTTGCTGATGTGTCGGGACGAAGCGGGCTTGATGGTGGAATTATCTACGAAGATCAAACCTTCGTGCGCACCTGCGATGATGCCATCGGGGCCGAGGGCAACCAATTCCACATCGGGGGAGTCGGGCAGGTTGGTGAAAAGAATATCCACTCGAGATGCAACTTCTGCCGGCGAGAAAGCTTCTTTGGCTCCCTCGGCGACTAACTCCTTCACGGCCGCGCGGCTGCGGTTGTGCACTACCAGGGGGTATCCGGCTTGTAATATGTTGCCGGCCATGGGGTTTCCCATCAGGCCTAGACCAATATATCCTACGGTTGGTTTCGTTGACATAATAACTCCTTTTGGTGAATGTGGACTCGTCTACAGTCCGCTATTTAGGGATGCTAAAATTATTATACCTTTTTGTGGGAAAACATCATTATCGGCTGAAAAGATTGATTGCGAACAAACCATTGCCCGACACATATAAAAATGCTACACTATACACATCACAAGGAGGCTGATATAAGAACAATCAAGCGAACGCCTGCAATAACTTAAGAATAAAGGAGCATCCCCATGGTTCATAATCGCATTGAGATCAATCCCGATATTATGTTCGGTAAACCTGTGATCACGGGGACCCGTATCACAGTGGAACACATTCTACGCAAGTTAGCTGGGGGGATAACAATTGCTGAAATTCTGGACGACCATCCACATCTGGTACCTGATGATGTATATGCTGCTGCTGCGTTCGCCGCAGATCACCTAGCTCAGGAGGAGATCATTTTTGCGGGTGGGCAGCGATTATGAGATTTCTAGCAGATGAATGTTGCGACACGGCGCTGGTAGAGGCACTGCGTGAGAATGGACACGATGTTCTCTATGTGGTCGAATCTATGCGCGGGACGACTGATGAAAAAGTTCTGGCACGCGCTTTTTCTGAAGAGCGTCTGCTCATCACGGAAGATAAAGATTTTGGTGAGTTGGTTTACCGTTTCCAACATCCGGCGAGAGGCATTATCTTACTGAGGTTTGATGTATCTGAACGGGCCTTTAAAATTACTCGCTTGCGCGAGTTGCTTGAACACGAAGCTCAACAATTGCCCGGGGCATTTGTAGTATTAGAAATAGAAAAAGTCAGAATCCGGCCATTATCGTAGATTTCGGCCAGATGATTGAGAATAAAAACTCGATCGCTTCAAAGTATTGTGCTACCCTTAAAAAATAGTACTCGTTTCTCCAAAAGGAGTTCTTTATGTCTTTGAATATAGTTGTTGGCGCCCAATGGGGCGATGAGGGCAAGGGCCGCGTTGTAGATTTGCTTACCGCGGATGCCGATATCGTGGCGCGCTACAATGGCGGCGATAATGCCGGTCACACTGTGACAGTGGCTGATCAAACTTTCAAGCTGCACCTGGTTCCATCCGGAGTGATCCACCCCCACACAAAGGGCATCATCGGCAATGGGTTAGTCATCAATCCCCAGGTGTTGCTGGACGAAATGGAAATGCTGCGCGCCGCGGGCGTGGAAATCACACCAGAACGGCTGCGAATCTCGCACGCCGCACATATTATCACCCCCGGTCACCGCGCCCTTGATAAGGCCCGCGAGCAAGCTCGCGGGGAGGGGAAAATCGGCACAACGCAGCGGGGTATTGGCCCGGCTTATAATCAAAAATCGGAACGGTCTGGTTTGCGGATGGAAGCGATGCTCTCCAGCGAAGATTTTGGCGAGGCGGTAAAAAGCCACATCGATGGAATCAACAAGCAACTGGCTACACTCTACGACGCCGAGCCGCTGGATGCTCAGGCCGTGGCAGCTCAATACACGTCCTACGCCCGCACGTTAGCCCCTTATGTGACCAATATTTCTACATTATTAAATGAAGCGCTGCAAAACGAAGATAATATATTGGCAGAAGGCGCACAGGGCACACTGCTGGATTTGGATCACGGCACTTATCCCTACGTGACCAGCTCCACTCCAACTGCGCCGGGCGCGCTGGTGGGCTTGGGCTTGGGGGTGGGCTGCGTTGGACGCGTCGTTGGCGTCACCAAAGCCTTTCAAACCCGCGTTGGAGAAGGCCCTTTTCCCACTGAGGTTTTCGATGATACGGCTACGCGGCTGCGCGGCACGGGCGAAAATCCCTGGGACGAGTTCGGCACCACCACGGGGCGGCCGCGGCGAGTTGGCTGGCTGGATGGCGTACTGCTGCGTTACGCTGTGCAAATCAACGGCCTGACCGAATTGACCATCACCAAGCTGGATATTCTCTCCGGGCTGGAGACACTGCGCATTTGCACTGGATACCGCGCCAATGGAAAAACCCACTCGACCCTGCCGCTCGGCCCTACAGACCTGGATTATGAGCCAGTCTACAAAAAGCTGCCCGGTTGGGATGCTGATATTATGGGAATAACGAGATGGGATGACCTGCCCGAAGAGGCCTGCGCTTATGTTGCAAAAATCGAGGCAATTGCCGGGCTGCCGGTGCGCTTTGTTTCCGTTGGGCCTGAGCGCGATCAGGTGATCGAGATCGGGGAATGAGTAGGCAAGGGGCCAAGTGGCAAATGGCAAGTTGCAGGTGGGCGGGTTTATTGGCTTATTTGTTTGCGTATTTTCTGACTGCCTGTTTGCCCATGGCTACGCCGCCCCATTTTCCAACGGAGACGCCGACACCAGCGGATACAGCCACCCCAACGGTAATCTGGTTCCCATCAACGCAAACCCCCACCACGGTAGCAACAGTCATCCATTCTCCAACACCGGAATCGCGCCCCGGGGTTGGGGCAATCCTGATGAGCGATGGTTTTTATCTTCCCACAGAATGGACACTGCAAAACACCGCTTCTACCAGCATAAGTGTGGGCGGGAACGAGTTGACCCTTGCGCTCTCGCAGCCCAAAGGCTACATTTATAGTATCCAAGAAGGGGCCTTGTTCAGCGATTTTTACGCCGAAATCACTGCCAGCACCAATCTATGCAGCGGGTTGGATGAATATGGGATGTTGATACGTTATAATTCCCCCAGCAATTTTTACCGCTTTTCGCTCTCTTGCAACGGCCAAATTCGACTAGACCGGGTTTATGCCGGTACCCCATCGTCCCCACAAGCGTGGATGCCCAGCACGTCAGTTCCATCGGCGGCACCGAGCATCTCTCGTCTGGGGGTGTGGGCTGCGGGGGATGAAATGCGCTTCTTCGTGAATGACCAATATCAGTTCTCGGTTAGTGATAGCCTGTTTCCCAGCGGAGCGTTGGGTGTTTTTATCCGTTCCGGGGGGGAGACCGCAGTCACGGTCAGCTTTTCGGATTTGGTTGTGCGCAGTGTGAGGCATTAATTGGTTACATTACACAGGAATTCTACATGACTCTCGAAATGTGGATCACGCTTGGCATTTTGGCCGCGGCGATCCTGCTCTTCATCACAGAATGGCTGCGATTAGACCTTGTAGCCCTCATCGTGGTCGTTGCCCTGATGCTTACGGGCATCCTCAGCACCCAAGAGGCCATTGCTGGGTTCGCCAATCCTGCCGTGCTGACCATCGCTGCGCTCTTCGTGATCGGCGGCGGTGTGTTGCAAACTGGTCTGGCCGGATTCATCGGGCGGCGTATCCTGGCCATCGCTGGAAATAACCAAACGCGGCTGATTGTGGTCATCATGGCAACGGTAGCCCTGCTCTCCAGTTTTTTGAGCGACACCGGCACTGTCGCCGTGCTGCTGCCTGCCATCATCAGCCTGAGTCGTAGCGCTAAAATCAGCCCGTCCAAACTGCTGATTCCACTCTCTTTTGGGGCTTTGCTGGGAGGAGCGACAACCCTAATCGGCACGCCTCCCAACATCATTGTCAGCGATTTGCTCCACGAACAAGGGCTGACTCCTTTTGCTTTTTTCGATTACACCCCCATAGGCGTCATCCTGCTTATTATGGGGATCGGCTTCATGCTCATCGCCGGCATCCATCTACTACCCGAACATAAATCAAAGACCGAACCCCATCGAGTCGAAACGCCCGAAGAGTTGGTATCGATCTATCGATTACCTGACAATCTGTTTCGACTACGAGTACGCCGCTCATCACCACTGGTGAATAAAACGCTGCAGGAAGTTAACCTTCGCAAAAGATTCGACATCACCATTCTGGAAATCCAGAGAGCGTATCAGCCGCGTGAGGTTGCCAAACTTGGGGAACGACGGTTAATTCTGCAATCCGAAGCTCTTGATTCTATTGTCCCATCCCCCAACGCACAAATCAAAACGGATGATTTTATTATCGTGCAAGGCAATCATAATGACGTGAGTCACGCGGCCGCCAGCTTGAATCTAGCCGTTCAGCCCGCTGATAGCAAGGATCAACAATCGCTGATCAACAACGAAGCCGGTGTGGCCGAGGTGTTGCTGCCGCCGCGATCATCTCTATTGGGGAAAACCATCGTAGATGCTCACTTTGGAACGCTCTATCATCTGACCGTGCTGAACATTCATCGTTCTGGAGGGGAGACATTACAGAATCTAAAAAAGGTGCGCTTGCACTTCGGCGATACTTTGCTGGTACAAGGTTCCTGGAAAAATATCCTGGCATTGCGTAAACGGCGTCGCGATTTCGTTGTCATGGGCGAGCCAGAAGCCATGCTCGGCGCGCCGGCCCGAAAGAAAGCCCCCATCGCATTGTTGATTGTAGCTGGCATGCTGGTGTTACTGATCACCAACACCCTCACCGTTGCCACGGCCAGCATGTTAGCAGGATTAGCAATGATCCTGACTGGCTGCCTGACCATCGACGACGCTTACGCGGCAGTGAATTGGAAAAGCTTAGTGCTCATCGCGGGAATGCTGCCAATGAGTACTGCCCTGGAAAAGGTGGGACTGGTAGAACAAGCCGCCATAGGGTTGACGCATATTTTTGGAAATATGGGCCCAACGCTGATCATGAGTACATTATTCCTGTTCACTTCATTGTTCACACAGGTTCTCTCTAACACCGCCACCACCGTATTGATCGCTCCCATCGCTCTGGCCGCGGCCCAACAGCTTGGTGTGCAACCGTACGCCTTTATGATGACCGTTGCAGTCGCCGCTTCGATGGCTTTCGCTTCACCGGTAGCATCACCAACCAACACCCTGGTAATGGCGGCCGGGAATTACCAGTTCGGCGATTACATTAAAATTGGTGTGCCGCTGATCGCCATCACAATGCTTGTATGCACGCTGGTGATGCCTCTTTTATGGCCATTTTAAGGTATCGTGGGGCTATCGAATGGAATTCGATGGGACACCGTTTTGAGGTATCATGGCCATCGAATGGAATTCGAGGCTGTCCCGCGAAACCGACCTGCGTCGGTTGGCAATTCAATCCACGAAGGTGGAAGGCGAACTTGTTCGCACGCAAACCAGCCTTGAATTAATTCGATGGACCGATGGCATGCAAAGCAAAATACATTTGTAATGTATTTCGAGTATCAATCATGAATTCATTTACGTATAGATATAATCCCAACTAATTAACTATGAGTAAACGTAAATATCGCAACAGATTAAACGATATGACTAATAAAGAATGGCTCAAGTTCCAAAAATCTTGGTTCATTCATAACCCCCCGCCGCGTAAAAAGGATGTTTTGCAGCACCCGGCAAAATTTCCTGAAACACTGGTGCAGGAATTCATTGGGTTTTTCACCAAGCGGAAGCAAGTGGTTTTCGATCCAATGGCCGGAACGGGCAGCACGTTGGTGGCAGCCTTGCGGTCAGGGCGGCATAGTTACGGTATAGAACTCAACCCCGGCTACGCTAAAATTGCCGACGATATCATCAAAGCAGAACGCAAGAATCTAGGCAACCAAGCTGACGCCCTAATCGCTGAGACCATCAGCGGAGATGCCGCCCGGATTGCATCTTTCGTCGAAGAATATGATATACCCACCATCGATTATGTCATCACCTCGCCACCCTATTGGGATATGCTTCACGCCAAAGGTGCCAAGACACAAAAAAAGCGCCGCAAAGATTCTGATTTGGATGTTGTTTATTCGGATAATCCCCGCGACGTGGGCAATATCCACGATTACGAAGTCTTCCTGGATCAACTCGTCGAAATATACGCGGCGATTAAACCTTTTATCCGCCACAGGGCTTATCTCACGATTATCGTCAAAAACGTAAAAAAGGGCGGCAAAATCTATCCATTAGCCTGGGATTTAGCCAAACGATTGGGACAGATTTATACCCTAAAAGACGAAAAAATTTGGTGCCAGGATAATATCCGCTTGTTTCCCTATGGAATGGGCAACGCCTGGGTGAGCAACACTTTTCATCATTATTGTCTTCAGTTCAGGAATGAGTGAGGGGGTGTCAGGTGCCAGGTGTCAGGTGCCAGGTGTCAGGGATCGGGCATCGAACTATTGGTCACCTGATCCACTGATTCGTTGACTCGCTGATTCGCTAACCTATGATCACACCCGCCGACTTCATCACAGTTCCATACACACCCGACATGACCCGCGGTGGGATCGCTTACGCGTGCAAATCGCTGCACTACACTTATAACCGCATGGGAAGCTCTGCCTTCAAGCGATTACGCCGGATAGCAGCTGGGATCGCCGTGGAGTTGGCCTTCCGTCGCTATCTAACCCAAGAGCGGATTCCCCACGGCAATCTTGGAGCAACCCCCTTCACCGATCCCGACAAGTATGATATCGAAATCGGTGGGCGTCGCTGTGACATCAAAAGTTTCATCTTCAGCTACAAAAAACGCATCCGTCTGATTCATAACGAACCTGGTTGCTTGTTGGATGCTGCTGCCCTGGTTCCCGTTGATCAGATAGCATCAGCGCATCTTTACGACAAAGATTTATATATTTTCGCTTTTCTCACAGCCCTGTTCACTCCCAATCAGCATAAATTACAAAAAGCGATTCGGGCTAACCAACCTATTTATTTAATTCACTCTCTTCCCGAAAAATGGGCGCGCCGTAAGAATATGACTCCGCTGGGGAAGCTGGTATTAAAGAGTGCCGCTTCGCAATCAATCGAGGTCAAACTTGGCGGCCAAAATCATCAACAGACGGCCATATCCGAGCAAGTCATACTCAAGCCCGAAGAGAGGGTAACGGTCGAAAAGGAATTCTGCAGCCTACATTATCTGCACACTCCTACCTTGCCCGATGGGCCAGTGGGCGTACACAGCCCTATTCTAAAAGAAACGCACGTGATCGCTCCTATCGAATGGGGCAATATCTGGGTTTACGGGTTGAGGATCATCTTCACCGGCTACATGACACGGGGAGAATTCCGTCAACGAGCAAAAAATCTATCTGCCGGCAGCCGCGTATTCCAATACCCGCGTACACGCACGGACAATCTGTCTCTACCAATTAGCGAATTGCATTCTCTCACAAAACTATTCGAGAAAGCAAAAACATGGCGCAAATCTTGAAGATTGCGAATCGTCATCAAATCTTGTTTGGTGGTGGTTAGATAGTAAGTGATAACTAGAGGTGACAGTCACTTGCAAAGACAGCAATTCCCGTTTTGACTAAAACCAGACTTCGGAAGTCTTCGGATGCCTTTTTGTTAGCGAAATATGTCGTTCGAGACTTCCGAAGTCTTGCCTCTTCTTCATAATATCGGGATTTGCTGTTGCAAAGACGCTCTGTTAAGAAAACACGCTGGTTAAGCAATCCGATGCAGAGTGTAGGGCTAATTTATAAGTGACTGTCACCTTATGCAAAAACCTTCATCACTTACCTATTTACTACTACCTCTTATTTTACGTCTTACCCAAATTCGTGTACAATTGTTCTGATAATAGCAAGTGAAAAAACATGAGCGGCAATAATAGATTCACAGGTATCCTCTCCAAAAAGCAGGGGAGACAGGCCGGTTTTCGCACAGCATCCCTCGCCGCAGGCGTGCAGAGCAAAGAGGGACTGCGCTTTACCTGCCTGAGGATGCGGCGGGGATCCCATCCGGGGACGCAAAGCGTGTAATCCCGCCCTACTTACCCTTAAATTTGGAGATGATACATTCACAGCAAGAATCTAAAAAGCCGCCACCAAAACAAAAGGAGTTATCTTATGTATCAAAAAATCACTATCATCGGTAACCTAGGCGGTGACCCCGAAATGCGCTACACACCCAGCGGGCAGGCCGTGACCAATTTCTCGGTAGCCTCCAACCGCCGCTACTCAACCTCAGATGGGCAAAAAGTAGATGAAACAACCTGGTTCCGCATTTCAGCCTGGAGACGATTAGCCGAGGTTTGCAATCAATATCTAAAAAAGGGAAGATTAGTCCTTATCGAGGGGCGACTCAACCCTGATAAGCAAACTGGCGGCCCGCGTATCTGGACAGGCAATGATGGCCAGCCGCGCGCATCCTTCGAGATAACGGCTCGAACGGTCAAGTTCCTCTCCTCACAAGCAGGTGGCGACGACTACCAATCCAATCAACCGCCTCAACAGGAAGCTGAAGACGATATCCCGTTTTGATGGTTGTTTTAAGAGAGCGAAAAAGATTGTAATTTTTCAATCCCCTAACCTTCTCCCAGAGGGAGCACCCCGTTGGGCATGCTTCGCGAAGAGAACAGCTTCCTCTCCCTTTGGGGTGCGAAGCATGCAAAGCAAGGATTGAGGTGGGGGAGTGAACATCTACAAAAGATTTATTTCCCGCAAACCGGCAGATTCTCCACTCCATTGCTCTCCGCTTACACCGAAGACAAGCAAAGCCATGACATTACAAAGCCCTAAAGACTCAAAACCAATTAACATCAACGTATAAAAGGACACCCCATGCCTACGAAAGCATCCAAATCCAAGCATCCCCAAAAGACTATCACTCTAAAAATCTCGGATGATCTAATTCCCTCGTACGTGAATCTGGCCCGAATCACCCACTCCCCATCTGAGCTGATTCTGGACTTTGCGCTTATGGTTCCCGGCGGATCACCTGCCGAGGTACAAACCCGCGTGCTGATGAGTCCTGTGAGCGCAAAACTTTTTCAGCGCGCTTTGGGCGAGAATATATCGAAATACGAAGCCAAATTCGGAGAAATCAACATCCCCGGCGGCACTTCTCTGGCGGAGCACCTTTTCCGTCCGCCCAATAAATAAGCGCATCGAAACACATTGCAACCTTTAACTTGCAACTTGCAACTTGTAACTTGCAACTGAGGATAGTAAATGCGTAAAATCCGCGCTTCCGACATCAGCACCTACTTGTTCTGCCAGCGGGCCTGGTGGTACCGTCAACAAGGCATTGAATCAAAAAATATCGCCGATCTAGCTGGAGGGCGAGAATTACATCATCAACACGGGCGCGCTGTGTTGGCCAGCGGCATACTGAGGACCCTGGCATATATTCTGCTACTCTGTGGATTAATCTTGTTAACTGTGTATCTGACCATGCAGTTCGTTTGATCTAAAAAATGTATATTGCCATTGCAGCTATTGTCTTCATCATCATTGGGCTTCTCCTTATCCGTCAAGCCGGCAAACAACGAAAGACAACCGGGTTGCCAGGCGGAAAGGTTGTTTACGCGGATACACGCAAGTGGGGAGAAGTTGAAGAACCTCTCTATGATGAAGTATTAGACTTGGTTGGTCGCCCTGATTATCTTGTCAAACAAAGAAAAATGATCATCCCCGTAGAGGTCAAATCCACGCAAGTGGCCCAATCCCCCTACGACTCCCACATATTTCAATTAGCCGCTTATTGCTATCTTGTCGAGCAGGAATATGGTACCCGGCCAAACCACGGACTTCTACACTACCCCAACCGTACTTACTGCATCGAATACACATCCGAACTCGAGGCCGAATTGATCAAACTGGTGGCCGAAATGCGCACAAAAGGTCATCTCAAAAAAATCAACCGTTCCCATCAATCCCAACGGCGGTGCGCCAGTTGCGGCTACCGCTCCAATTGTGACCAAAGCCTTTAATCATGACACATTCGCCCCCCACGTTCCAACACATCGTTGTCGCTTTCCATCCCGGCATTGCTATGGGGCGCGAGAAAGCCAAAACAATAGCAGCGTTTCTAGAAAGGCGCGGCATCCAGTCTCACTACGGCTCCCTTTACGACGAAACGCTGTGCGCCATCATCAAAGAAAAAGCCGATTTGGTAATCGCACTGGGAGGTGACGGAACCATGTTGCGAGCCGGGCATCTATGTGCCCCCCACAATGTCCCCATTCTTGGAATCAATATGGGGAGATTTGGCTTCCTGATGGAATTCAAGCACCAAGAATGGAAAGAAGCCATCTCGAAGGTATTGTCCGGTGACTACTGGTTGGAAGACCGCATGATGCTGTGGGCTGAACAATGGCGTAATGACAAGAAACTGGGAGATTGGGAGGTGCTAAACGAAGTCGCTGTCAGCCGGGGAGAAATTGTTCGCCCTGTCCATCTGGATGCAAGCGTAGACGGACGTTTTCTGACCACCTATGTCGCCGACGGACTTATCGCTGCCACTCCCACAGGGTCTACGGCTTATGCGTTGGCCGCGGGGGGACCAATTCTGCCCCCGGAATTGCGCAATATCCTCTTGGTGCCGGTCGCTCCCCACCTCTCCTTCGACCGAGCAATTGTCCTCGCCGAGGGTGCTTCCGTTTCCGTCACTGTCCACACCGACCATCAAGCCGTAATCAGCATCGATGGGCAAATGCCTATCCCCCTCGACGATGGAGATTGTGTAAACGTGCGCGCCAGCAACCACACCACCCAATTTACGCGCATCCAGGATCCCGGCTATTTCTATCGCAATCTCACTCCACACATGTACAATAATCCATCTGCCAATATCACAACATGACAGAATTATCCCAAACTACATACTGCGCCAATCATCCCAACAAAGAAACCAACCTGCGCTGCAACAAATGCGGAAAGCTGATTTGCAGCAAATGTGCCATCCTCACCCCGATAGGCTATCGCTGTCGAGAATGTATCCGCTCGCAGCAAAAATCTTTCGAAACAGCAGAATGGTACGATTACGTTCTTGGTTTCATCGTTGCTGCTGGAATCTCATTTTTCGGCAGCTTGATCGCGCCAAAGATGGGATTTTTTGTGCTTTTTATTGCCCCCCTGGTAGGATTTGTCATTGCCGGGGGAACTCGCTTGGTCACACGCCGACGTCGTTCCAAAAATCTCTTCATTACCATCGCTGCCGGAGCCTTGCTGGGTGGACTTCCATCCTTGTTGTGGCTAGTTATCCCCATCATTATCTTCCCCCAAACAAATGCTATCCTAAGTATACTGTTCTCATTTTTATGGCATGGAGCTTACGTACTAATGGTCACCACCACTACATACTATCGGGTAAGCGGATTGATCTTCAATCGCTGAATGGCTAATAAATAGTCAATGTCATTTAGTCATTTAATTAGCTGAAGCCGGTCTCCTGACCGTGCTCCCTGGTACAGCTAGGAGACCATCGAATAAATTCGAGGCTGGTATGCGTGCGAACAAGTTCGCCTTCCACCTACGTGAATTAATCTGTCTGGTTGGTGAACAACTACAATAAACAATTATGCTGAAGCAACTACACATCAAAAATTTCGCCATTATAGATCAACTCGAACTGCACTTTGAATTCGGTTTGATCACATTCACAGGTGAGACTGGTGCAGGCAAGTCTATCATTCTGGATGCGCTGAACACTTTGTTGGGGAGCCGCGCTGACAGCACCTTCATTCGCAGCGGCTCCGATGGTGCGCTTATCGAGGCTACTTTCCGAATCCCCTCTGTCGAACGCGAAAAACTGCACGCCATCCTCGACCACGAAGATCTGCTCGACGACCCCGACTATATCACCCTGGGTCGAGAAGTTCGGCGCGACAGCCGAAATACGGCTCGGGTCAACGGACGCTCAACCAGTGTCCGACTGCTAACAGAAATCGGGGATCGCCTGGTAGACATACACGGGCAATCAGAGCATCTCTCCCTGCTGCAAGTTCGAGAACACCTAAACCTGCTCGACCGCTACGCCGATCTTGGAAACACCTTCACCCGCTACAAATCCAGCTACCGTCAATTGCTCGAAGTGCAAAAGGAGCTAGCCACCCTGCGCCGCGGCGAACGCGCCGCTGCCCAACGCGCCGACTTGCTCGACTATCAAATTGACGAAATCGAAGCCGCAAATCTACAACCCAACGAAGAAAAAGAATTAAAACAGGAACGTGACCGTCTGGCTAATTCCGAAAAAATCTCGTCGCTCGTTCAAAAAGTTTTGCACCTTCTTGACGAGAACACGTCGACAACAACATCGATAACCACCCAACTCGGAGGCGTCATCGAAGCATTGAATAAATTAGTAAAATTCGACGCCTCCCAAAATCAAATCAAAGAGCAAGCCACGGCATCCTTCGAAGAGCTATCGGAAATAAGCCACGACTTGCATCTGTACATCGAAAATGTCGAATTCGACCCAAAACGACTGGACTTTGTCGAAGAACGGCTGGATTTGATCAACCATCTAAAACGCAAGTATGGCGACACAATCGCAGAGGTGCTGGCATTTGGACATAGTGCCAAACAAGAGCTGGATGCGATCACACACGCTAGTGAACGTATCATCGAACTAGAGAGCAAAGAACAAGAAACACTATCCGAATTAGGAAAGCGCGCCGAAGCTCTTTCTCGAAAACGTCACTCAGCAGCTGAAAAACTACAAACGGCACTCGAAACTGAACTTGATGATCTGCGCATGCCCAAAGCTCGTTTCCGGATCAATTTCCAACCCGAAACAGACCCCAATGGAATCATTCTCGCCAATGGTGAACGCGTGGCCTTCAATGCCGATGGATACGAGCAGGTAGAATTTTTCATCGAAACCAACCCTGGCGAAGGACTTAAACCCCTGGTCAAAGTTGCATCCGGTGGTGAGACTTCCCGGCTCATGTTGGCATTGAAAAACGTCCTGGCCGATGCTGACCATGTTCCAACCCTGATTTTCGACGAAATCGATCAGGGTATTGGCGGGCGCGTGGGAGCCATTGTCGGGCATAAACTTTGGCTGCTGGCACAAAAGCATCAAGTCCTTTGCATCACACACCTGCCCCAATTGGCTGCATTTGGGCACCAACACTTTCGCGTTATAAAAGAAATCGAAGATGGACGCACAATCACTCAAGCAAAAGCAGTTGAA
Source organism: Chloroflexota bacterium (assembly GCA_034717875.1). GTDB lineage: Bacteria > Chloroflexota > Anaerolineae > Anaerolineales > UBA11858 > JAYELX01. The sequence goes on from JAYELX010000134.1 coordinate 14,371, forward strand.
GGGGAAGCCCGACTGCGCGAATTGGCGCAAATGCTCGGCGAAGTGAGTGAAAACACGCTCCGGTCAGCCCAAGGAATTCTCCAAATCGCCCAACAACAAATCGCAAAATAAATACCGGATCAAAGTATGGCTTGCGGCGAGAATAGAATCCCGCCCTACGGCTATCCCCTCGTTCCAATGCCCTGCGTTGGAACGATTGTTGAGACGCTCCGCGTCGCTCAACCAGGAACGCAGCACTCCCGCCGAAGGCGTGTACAGCAAGAGTATGCTACGCGAAGCGTTATGGCCAGCGTTCCCACGCCGGAGCGTGGGAACGAGAGGGAGTGACTCGGTCGGTTACCCCAAAGGGCATGCTTCGCCAAGACCGGTTACAGCATTTGGTCGGGAGGCCAATCACAGATGACTCGGTCAGGAGACCGGTCACAGCATTTTTCACCCTGTCTACCCTGTTACCCTACCTGCCTACCCTGTCTACCCTGCCTACCCTGTCTACCCTGTATACCCTACCTGTCTACCCTGTATACCCTGTATACCCGCCTACCGCGTATACCTTACACCCCCAAAACCTAAACTTTTCCTTTCCCTCAATTCATTGTACAATGTTCCTATGTCCAACATAACACAGCTACTCCGCGCGCGCAAACGCCGCCACAGAAAATACAATAACGTCGCACTGAGACGAACCAGTCTGGGCATCGCTATGCTGCTCAGTATATTTGCCGTGCTCCTATTCATCGGTGGAACCATTTTCTATGCGGTGGTGACCCGCGATCTTCCATCGGTAGAAACAATCCATCTGCTCCTCGCACCGCCAGACGGAATGCTGCTGCAACCAACCCGATTCTACGACCGCAGCGGCGAACACATCCTCGTCGAACTCGAAAATCCTGCCATCGAACAACGAGAATACGTGCCCATAAAAAGCGAAACCAACCAAGCCAAAGCAACCCTTCCAACAAAGCTTGTCGAGGCAACTATCGCTATTGCTGACCCAACATTTTGGCATCACCCAGGCTTCACAACCAATAACCTGTTAGACCCCGAAGAACACAACACGCTAGCACAACAGCTTGTATCCAATCTACTGCTCTGGAACGAAGCCCCCAGCCAGCGGCGAGCAATTCGAGAACGCCTGTTGGCCGCCCAAATCACCAGCAACTACGGACGCGAAAAAGTGCTGGAATGGTACCTCAACAGCGCATATTACGGCAATCTAACTTACGGCGTCGACACGGCCGCGCAGGTATATCTGGGCAAATCCGCCGCCGACTTAAGTCTGGCAGAAGCCGCCCTGTTGGCAGGGGTAGCGCAGGCACCCAGTATCAACCCCCACAACGCCCCCGACGAAGCTATCACCCGCGGCCATGAAATCATCGCCATCTTACTCGATCAGGGAAATATCACAACTGCCGAAGCCCAAAAAGCAAGAAAAGAAATCATCGAATTCCGAGAAGCCGTCTCCCCGCAAGAGACTATAGCCCCCACATTCATAAATCTGGTCTGGGAACAGCTATCCCCCCACATCCCCATCAAACGTCTGGAACGAGGTGGGTTCGAGATCATCACAACCCTGGATTATGACCTGCAAATCCAGGCCGCATGCACGACAAAGATACATCTGGCCCGTCTGGAAGAAAATGCAACCTCAACACTACCTCAATCGTGTGAGGCCGCTCGGCTCCTGCCCACGCTGACATTCGGTACAAGCGACCGCCCCAATAATCTCGCTGCCAACGTCATCATTCTGACCCCTCACACAGGGGAAATCCTAACATTCATCAACGAATCCCCCAGCGAGGTTGTCTCCGCTCATCCCACCGGTACAACCATTTCCCCCTTCATTTATCTAACCGCCTTCACCCGCGGGTTAAATCCAGCCAGCTTGCTCTGGGATATCCCCACAATATTTTCCGAAGAAATTAATCAAATCGCCAATCCAAACGGGGAATTCCACGGGCCAATGCGGCTGCGTCAGGCTCTGGCCAACGATTACCCAATTCCTGCACTCGCAACTATGCGCCAAATCGGAGCCGAAAATGTCTGGCGCACCCTGGAGCAGTTCGGCATCAGCGCACCATCATCCCAAACTAAAAATATGATCACGGCCGAATGTCCGGAATGCCAAACGGCTAATTTATTCACTCTGCTGAACGGCGGCGACACAACCCTGTTGAAAATGGCTCAGGCCTTTGGTGCGCTGGCAAACCAGGGTTTTTTCGTCGGGAAGATCACCAACGAGCAAGACATCCTGCAAATTAGACCCATAACCATCCAGCAAATCAACGATGTGAAAGGGCAAATATGGCTGGACAATAATACCCGCGACACCCAGGCTGTAACCAGCACTCAATTGGCCTATTTGATGACTCATATCCTCAGCGATGAGGCCGCCCGCTGGGGTAGTTTGGGACATCCCAACCCGCTCGAAATTGGGCGGCCGGCGGCTGCAAAGCTCGGACGCACGAAGCAAGGAGATGATGTTTGGACAATCGGATATACACCGCAACTTGTTGTAGGAGTCTGGGTTGGAAGAGGAGCATCAGACTCCTTTGAGGCAGGGGAGCTGACCCCCAAGGTTGCCTCAACTCTGTGGCACGCCGTGATGCAATACTCCACCCGCGACCTCCCCGCCGAAGTGTGGGACGCGCCTCCCGGCATTACCACAATGGCAGTCTGTGACCCGTCGGGGTTGTTGCCCACGAAAAGCTGTCCATCGGTCGTCAACGAAATATTCCTCAATGGCCACGAGCCTACCCAGCCCGACACGTTGTACCACACCTATCAGGTCAATCGCGAAACCGGTCGTCTGGCAACAGTATTCACTCCGCCCGAATTAATCGACGAAAGCGTTTACCTTCTCGTTCCACCGGAGGCAAGTCAGTGGGCGCAAGATGCGGGTTTATCCACACCCCCAGAATCTTACGATGTCATCTACTCCCCAAAGCCTTCACCCGATGCGCAGATCACAGCGCCGGAGATGTTCACCAATCAAAAAGGGGAACTATCTATCCGCGGAAGTGCCTCCGGCGATGACTTTAGATCCTATCGCTTGCAAGTTGGGAAAGGTTTGAATCCACAAAATTGGCTGGCCATCGGTGAAGATATCACCACCCCGGTCGAATCTGGCCAACTCGAAACCTGGGATACAGCGGGGTTAAACGGGCTATATGCCATTCAACTTATCGTAGTCCGCAGTGAACAACGTGTCGATACGAACACTATTCAAGTCACTATCGACAATCAATGCCCGCAGGTTGTAATTCTCTATCCTGAGAATGGGCAAACTCTCGCATATCAAACCAATCCATCAATCACGTTTCAGGTTCAGGTCAATGATAACCTGGGGCTTGATAGAGTTGAGTATTATCTCGACGCTGAGAAAATAGCCACGCAGACCCAATCACCTTTTGCGCTTTTCTGGCGCGTTCAGAGAGGAGAACATACGCTAAAGGTGAAAGCCATCGATATGGCTGGGAATAAAAATAAAATGCTGGTAACGTTTGTGATCGAATGAGGAGAAAAATGAAACACAATAATGAAGTATTTGTTCAGTCTTCTTGCTCTCACCCTAGCCATCGCCCTCACCCTAGCTCTCTCCCTCACCCTAGCCCTCTCCCGAAGGGAGAGGGGACACCTTCCTCTTCCTTTGGGGGAGGATTAAAGAGGGGGAGTGAACGGGCATATAATGAATCGCTAAGCCCTTATGGCATCCTGCTCATCGCCATCTTGTTCATAGCAAGCGTAGGGCTGGCCTGCAATACGCCAGTAAATGATGGTTCTTCTGAAACTCAAATTGCTTTGAATGTACAAACCACACAATTAGTTTTACAAAATACCCAAAACTCCCAGAATGCCCAGAACGCATAAGCAGAATTGGATCAACAAGCGGCATTAGATGCTCAAGCCACTCAAATGGCCGTGAACGTACAATCAACAGTCAACGCCCAACAAGCGACGCAGGCAGCGCAGGCGACATCGACACCCCAACCAGCGCCAACTCAGGCAGTGCCAACAACGGCGCCACCTACCCAAGCCCCTGCCCCTACCCAACAATCCAGCGGCCCTGAAGAGGATTTCGACACGTGGATGCGTTCGGCCAGCATTTTGCTTTACGAAGATATGTCTGCGGATTTCAGCGTCTACCGATTCATCAACCTGGCACTGGAAGGTATGAGCTTGCGCTACGTTGATGTTAGAGACGCTATGGGCGATTATAAAAACCAATTGCTCACTAACGGCCCTGGAGGACAGGGCTGGGACTTGATCATTTCCGGAAAGGAAAGGCGAAATAATATCTCCGGAGAGTTCTATGTATATCTCAATGATGCGCTCAACTTGGGAAGTTCTGTGATCATCGAGGAATGGAATATCGACGATATTGCCTCAGGCAAGATCAGTACAATTTTGAGCCGCTGCGGGGTTGAATTTCAACGCGACTGGATCAACGAGCCGCTGGACAGGCAACTGCTTTACCCCCTCAATGGGAGTCATCCCATCCATCACCAACCCAACGGAGGCATCTCTCTAACAAACCCTTCCAATTTCTGGGCTTGGGATCAGTCCGATCTAGGGGATTTAATGGAATTACGACCCGGCAGTGACGCTGTTCCTCTCTGGGGTGCCCGCGCCATCTCCAAAACCAGCTACCTGACGGGCGTGACCTGTCTGGACGGACAACTGACTATCCAAACATACGGCAGCCACAGCTACGGGCAAAACCGGATTGTGATGATGTGGCAAAATTATATCTACAACGCGCTGATGGCGCGGTACGAATATCTATCATCACATTAACATTTATTCTCCAAGGAATCACAATGACAACAAACCAAGAAGCCATGCAGATGCTCGAGCTAACCAGCCGGACTTTCTATCTGCCCATAGTGCGGCTTCCATCTGGGTTACGAGAGGCCGTAGCATCTGGATACCTTTGTCTGCGCTCCATCGATGAGATAGAAGACCATCCCAATCTGGATGACAGCACCAAAGTCAAGATATTAAGATCCATCAGCTTAATCTTACAAGCACAAACATCGATAGAAGATTTTGCTCATCACGAGCTAACGGCAATGTTCCAACAGTACCAAGACATACTTCCCGAAGTGACAACGCGCATTGGTGAATGGGCTTGCTACGCGCCCAAGTTCATCGCTCCGCGCATTTGGGAGGCAACTGCCACTATGGCCGATCGTATGGCTCAATGGTCTATTAATGGATGGAAGGTATTAACCGAAGCAGATTTAAACCGCTACACCTATAGTGTAGCCGGTGCGGTAGGGCTGATGTTGTGCGATCTGTGGGCATGGTTCGAAAAAACTCAGATACACCGCAGCCATGCAATTCAATTTGGACGCGGGTTGCAGGCAGTCAACATTTTACGCAATCACAGTGAAGACTTGACCCGCGGCGTGGATTTTTTCCCCCAGGGTTGGGATGAGAAGCGCATGTTCGCTTACGCCCGAAAAAACCTGGACAGTTTCAGCGCATACACCGAAACATTGAGGCAAACATCATTTTCGTACTTCGTGGAAATCCCGCGCACATTGGCATACGCCACACTCGATATTTTAGAAAACGGAGACGAGAAACTCTCCCGCAGTGCGGTGCTAAAGATTGTTCGAGGCATCGACGAGGCTGTTCCTAAAAAATAAGTCTTCAAAAAAAAGGGCAACCGCTGTACGGTTGCCCTTTTCTGCTTGTTTGCTTGAAGGTGATGATCAGAGGTGACAGTCACTTACAAAGGTGTTTTACAAAGAAAATATGCTGGTTATGCACTACGACGCAGGCTGTAGGGTCAATTCTAAGTGACTGTCATCTTGTGCAAAGATCTTCATCACTTACCTTTTTACCACTACTTGCTTGAATAGGCTTTTTTCGTGATGGTGGAAATCGTTTTTAGGGCAATCTGCCAACCACGTCAAAGGTATCCAATATATACTCAAACGCTTCAACGTCCGCGTCGGTTACCATTTGAACCTGTACCATGGTCAAGAAGGCAAGAGGGTCATTAATCGGCCGCGCAGATATAACTGCCACAACCGCTTCAGAACCACACTCCCACAAATCGTAGGCGCCTTCATAATATCCATCATCATAATCGTAACGTCCTTCTTTATCACAGCTATCCACATACCAGGTATCGCCAGCAGCATCCAACAATTGGACATAGCCCCCAATATTACCCCAATCCTTAGAGGCAGCAAAATTCACGCCGGCTACATTCCAGTAGTCAAAAAAGCCGTCAATATCTGTAGAAGCGATGACGTTCGCAGCTTTAAAGTGCCAATTGTTCCAATCAGCCTCCCAAATCGCGCCATTAACCTGATTCCATGAAGCGGGAACTTCCACACCAATAGCGCCGGTGTCATCGTAGACGACAACGTAACCGTCTGTTGATGCATCGCCAGTTGCCTCGCTGCCGCCTGTGTCTGTTCCCGCAGTATCCCCAAATGAGTACGACTGCGTCAAAGCGTCACCATTGAGTTGACCTTCTAGAACCTCATAGGTAGCAAAGCGCAGCACCTCCATAGAGAGCGTATCCTCTGGGTTGTGAGTGCGGATGATGTCGCAATAATCTGCCATGGTGCCATCGGTTGCCAACGGCTGACCCTCGAGGTTCAGGACGATATCACCACCATCAAGACCGGTCTTGTCTGCTGGGGAACCGGAACTAACGGATGAGACCCATATACCTGAGATGCTTCCATCTTCGGACCTAACAGCAACACCATTGACACCGATAGTATCAACATCCTGTCCGCCTTTGAGTTTTTCGACAATTGGGAGAGCGATTTCTTTGCCAATGGCAAAATATTGATCTTGAGCAGAGCGAGAACGGTAATTGATTCCTACAACTTTCCCATCCGTAGTGAGCAGAGGCCCGCCAGAGTTGCCAGGGTTAACTGTGGCATCGTGCATGATAACAGAGTCGATCGAGGCCCAGTCTGTTTCACCAGAGGCGCGTTCTTTCGAAATGATTCCCTTTGTGAGAGTATACTCCGGTTCACCTAGAGGAAAGCCCGCCACGTAGACGTCAAGTCCTACTGCAACCGGGTCCGCATACCAATCCATATAAGAAAATCCTTCGCCATCAATATCGATCAAAGCCAAATCAGAGCACTCCGAGACACCGAGCACCTTAGCA
>JAYELX010000135.1:0-4333 GCA_034717875.1 Chloroflexota bacterium
GAGGGGTTTCGGTGCGATGGCCTTTGCTGAAATCTCCTAAGGTGAGACCACCCAGATCTGTTGAACCAACACCTACGGTGGATGGTACGTGTATTTTTTTCATTGAAATTACTCCTTATAAGTCGATGATTTGGTGATCGTCTGAGCTGTTTGAGGCAGTTTGAGTAGTTTGAGTGTTTGAGGCGATATCGGCCAGTTTTAGGGTCATGAAGCGGGCATTTTTCCGCTGAGGATCCTTTTTCAACCAGCCGCGCTGTTCCCAGTCTTCCACCAGCGAACGCGCTTCCCATTCACTCATCCCCCACCCCGCCAGTATGGGGATCGACATCTTGCCCTGCATTTCCTCGATGACGCGTTGAACTAAGCGATGTTCTTGCTCAGTCAGTACCGGAGCGGGAGATAGATTGATCAATTTCTGTTTGTCGAGCAGGTAAGTTTGCACCGGCCCCCAGCGGTTGGTAAAAGCCAGACCAGGGTGAGCGCTGGGCAGATTTCTGGCCGGTCCCACCGCTAGTTTTTTCAACAGGGACGCGCTTGCATCTATTCGGAAAGCAAATACCGTCCTGATTTGGTTTCGCACCCGGCCGATTTCGTTCAAGGTTAGCCCGTGGCTGGAGAAAATCAGGCTAACCCCGAACTTGCGCCCTTCCCGCCCCAGCATTTTGGCAACATCGATCAACCCGGAGTCTTCGTCGGCCAGCATGTTGAATTCATCCAGAATCAAGACCAAACGGGGCAAAGGATTCCCTCCCGATTTAGTCACCAGGCGGTTGTATTCATCCAAATCTTCAGGGTAGCCTTCCATCTGGCGGAACAGATCAGAGCGATTGCGGCATTCACCCAAAGCGCGCTGAGCAAGTTCTAGCGCACCCGCCCCGTCTCGAACTATGGGGCAAAACAGGGCGGGATGATCAGCCAGCATAGGAAAGGTTGTCCCGTGTGGGTCTGCCAGGAAAAGCCTATGCCCTTCCGCCAGAGCCTGATAAACCAGCAATCGATTGAAGGTGGATTTACCCGAGCCGTTCTTGCCTGCAACCAGGATGTGTCCTAAATCCTGCCAGGATGTGGCGATCTCGCCCCCATCGTGGCCAACCCCAATGCGCACTTTCCCACGAACGAAGCCTGGAAGGTGAACGGTTTTGGGCATTTGAGGCTGTTTGGATAGCAGCACGGCGTAGCGCAGACCGGTGGTATTCGAGAGCAAGACGAGTTTGCCTCGCAATGCTGTGCTGAGGTGATGCAGCGTTTGTTCCGATGTGTAAGGGGACAATGAATGAAGATTTTTGTCATCAAGTACACCAAAGAGCCAGACATACGCACCGTTTTCGGTTAACACCCAACGTCGAATCATGGCGGGATCGGTAGATGGACGCTTTTCCAGCACGGCAGTGAAGGTTTTGACGATTATGCGAGCAGCTGCTAAATACCGAGTTGTAGACATGGTTTCACTCCTTGTTTGCGCTTCCACTGGGCAGCAATTTACGTTCGACGTCTTTCAGCCAGGATTTTACTTGTTTTGGTTCCACGATCTCGATTTCCACCGAGGAAACCGGTTCAAAACCAGAGCTGGAAAAGACTTCGGAGGATGGACTGCTATGCCGCTGCATACTGGTGCGTGCCAGATCGACGGCTTGATCGCGGGCTACCAGGCGTTCTTGCAACTGAGGCGTTGGAGCTAATCCTGTTGTTTGGACGTTGCCTCGACTAACCTCCAACGCTGGGCCGAAATTGCGGTCTGGGTCAATGATCAGGTCGTTGAACAAGATCAAAGGGGCATCGTGGGGGCCGCGCGGGATAGTGCCCAGCCGCATTTCCAAAGCCGGTAGCAACCTGCGGTAGGCTCTCATCCCTCCCAGAGTGAGCAAAACAAGAATGACGCATCCAAGAATGTCGAGGAAGATCACCTTTGAGGGAATCAGTATTTGTTCCCAATGTGCACGGCGTTGAGCCGCTTCAGCACGGGCAATAATAACCTGCTGCGTAGCCGCCAGGGGTGTAGCGGTCTGTGGCCAGGCTGTGGCAGTGTGGGCTGCATCAGCCGTTTGGGTAGCTTGGTCTGCCTGGGTTTGGGCCAGAGAGGCGGTTTGGGCAACAGCGTGAAGATGAGTTTGTTGGTTGGCCGTGGCGGTGGTGTTGAGGGCCGCCTGTTGAGCCGTGGCCTGAGCAACCTGGGCCGTGGCCGTAGATTGCTCAACGCGTTGGGTTTGACGCACGAATGCCGCTTCCGTAGCCACTGCTTGTGTAAAATTCAACGCCACCCGCGTGGACTGAATGGCCATGTTTTGCGCTTCCGCTTGCCCCGCCGCGAGGGTGGCTTGGGCGGCAGTGTATTCAGGGTGTGAGCTGGTGATTAACGTAGGTATCACCGAGACTGCCTTTAGACCTGTCCCCGATGAAGTTTGTACACATGCTGTCATAGCAAGAAAAAGGTTCAATACTCCACAAAGTATTAACGTAACTCGTTTTGTTTGACGTATAAACATCATCGGTTTTCACTACACAACCAAATAACTTGGCGCGCGAAATTATCCATTTTCATAATTCAAAAAAGAAATCTCTACATAGACTTGTTGACGAATATAGCTTATGACGGTTTTTTCCCCGAATACGAGAAAAGCTGTTTCTGCTAACATAGATACCCCCTTCAAACACCCTAATGCTACTAGATCTAAGAAGCCCTTAATTTCCCCATATATCCCCCCAAATGGAAAGCTACCATTGTCCGCCAGGTCGTTGGTTCGATCCCAACTGGGCCCACAGTTGAATGAAAAACGGAAGAACCGATTAACCTCCTTTACCGATAACCCTACCTGTGCTAAAATCTTGCCCAATATGAAACAAACACACAAATCCTGCTTCCACCACCATCATCATTATCTAAACAACCGGCAAACTACGTCCGGGCAGGACGGTTTTAAGTGGTGATTTGAATTTCGATTAATTCACACATACAACGAAACGCCCTCCGGTCGGAGGGCGTTTTTTTATAAGGAGACTTTATGCCCCAACGCAGCGATATCCGTTTAGCATTACCCAGCAAAGGCCGTCTGGCCGAAGACACACTTAATCTGCTGGCCAATGCTGGCATGCAAGTGTACAAACCAAACCCACGCCAATACCAGGCCACCATTCCCAGCATCCCTGATCTAACCGTGCTATTCCAGCGCGCTGGTGATATTGCTGTCAGCGTGCACGATGGCACAGTGGATTTTGGCATCACCGGCTGGGATGTGGTAGCCGAGAAAAGCACCAACGGCGAGGTGCTCACCATGCATCGCCAATTGGGATTTGGTTTCTGTACTCTTAACGTGATTGTGTCCGAAAGTTGGACGCATGTTCAACGCATGAGTGACCTAAACGCAAAACAAGCCGAACTGAGCCGCCCTCTGCGGGTAGCGACCAAATTCCCCCACCTGACGTGCACATTCTTCGAGAATCACAATCTGGGAGACGTGAATCTGATCACAGCCGAGGGTACCCTGGAAATTGCTCCCACCATCGGCTACACCGATCTGATCGTCGATTTGGTTTCCACCGGCACAACCCTGCAAGCCAATCGTTTGCGTCCCTTGGATGACGGCCAAATTTTGGCGTCGCAGGCCTGTCTGGTAGCAAACCGGAGCGCGCTCAAATCCCGCCCCGAAGTGCTGGCCGTTGCGCGCCAACTCTTGGAATTTATCGTCGCCCACCTGCGGGCAAAGGACAATGTGGCCGTCTTTGCGAATATCCGCGGCGAAACTCCCCAATTCATCGCCAAGCGTATCTTCGCCAAAGACGTCATCGGCGGCCTACAGGGACCGACCATCGCCCCGGTCATCACTCGCGCAGATGATAATAATTGGCACGCTGTCAACATCGTCGTGCGCAAAGATCAACTGGCCCAGGCCATCACCGAATTGCGCTCCATCGGCGGCAGCGGAGTCATCGTCACGCCGGTAGCATATATTTTCGAAGAAGAACCGCAGGCGTATACGGATATGCTGGAGGCATTGCAAATGCAGAATGCGAAATTATGAATGATGAATGGAGTTTAATATTCATCACTCTGCATTCATCATTCTGCATTCACCATTCTGCCTTCTGCATTCACCATTCTGCATTCATCATTCTGCATTCATCATTGGAGTCACTATGCTCAAAATCTACACCATCGAAAAAGCCCGCAAAACCATATTACGGCGCGAAACGCTCAGCGCGATCAACTATCCTGACGAGCTGATCGCGGGCGTGGAAAAAATCTTTGGGCAAGGCACCAGCCCCCATCAGGCCGTCGAACGTATCTTATCCACGGTTAGTACACAGGGCGACGCAGCTCTACAGCATTGGTCGAAAA
>JAYELX010000136.1:0-4307 GCA_034717875.1 Chloroflexota bacterium
TGGCGCGATGCTTAACGCCTGGGGATTCATGGGCCCGGCCACACTTCTTGTCATGGTTTTCTTCTTCTTACCCGCGCTCATCATGCTCTATCTCAGCATGACAGACCTGGCCAGTTCGAACTTCACGGCTAATCCTCTTGAATGGAACTTCATTGGTCTGACTAATTTTCAAAGGTTATTCAACGACACATTCTTCCTAAAAATTTTGGGGAACACGTTTCGCTACGTAGTCCTGACCCTGGGGTTCTTCAACGTGGGGCTGGCGCTGGTACTTGCTCTACTAACTTCTCATATCAACCGACGGGCAGGCTTTATTTTTCGGTTACTCTGGCTCTTACCCCGCATCACCCCATCAGTAATCTATATCGTGATGTGGAAGCGCATGGCGCAAACACCTCCGTATGGCATCATCAACTGGTTTATCGGTCTATTCGGCGGCGAATACCAACCCTACTGGCTCACCGAGGTGCCGTGGGTCTTCGTCGTCATGGTGAACGGCTTCGTGGGAGCATCCTTTGGTATGATCCTCTTCACTTCGGCCATCGAATCGATTCCCAAGGACCTCTTCACAGCAGCAAAAGTAGATGGAGCCTCAGCATGGCAGATTATCCGTGATATCACACTACCGTTGCTGAAATGGCCGTTGCTGTTCGTCACTAGCTACCAGACCCTTTCGCTGCTAGTCTCCTTCGAGTACATTTTGCTGCTAACGGAAGGGGGGCCGGGACTTTTCAAGACAGAAGTGTGGTCGCTTACGGCGTATAAGCGTGCTTTGTTTACTTACTTCGGTTCCCATCAATGGGGCTACGGTGCAGCATGGGGATTTGTAATGGTGGTTATCGGCGTTATTCTAGCCGTCATCTATCTACGTATCTTTCGCTTCGATGATCTGATGCAGGAACCAAAAATCGACGTTCTTTAATAATCTTTTAAGCCAACTCCTTATAGCTGTGGTTTCAGGCCTATCTACCCTGAAACACGTTATTTGCCATAGGAGGCAGCATGACAACATCATTTGAAACTGAACAAAGCTATGGTTTGATACAAACCATAAAAAAGGTATTCCCTTACATATTTCTCACCCTCAGCGTTGTCCCCATTGTCGTTGGGTATGCCTGGGTGATAATCGCTACCTTTTCTCTCCGTACAGAAGGGTTGCTGCCAGTAAACTCAGATGGCACCATCGGTGGTTTGACCCTCCAAAATTGGGCGTTTTTGAGTGATCCTGAAATTTGGCAAGTCACCCTGAACACATTCCTGATAGCAAGCGGTATGGTCATTGGTGTAGGGTTCGTTTCGTCGCTAACAGGATACGCACTGGCGCGCATGAATTTCTCTGGTCGCAAAGGATTCCTGGGGATGACCCTCGTTCTACACGCTTTCCGGCCTGAAATGCTGCTCATTGGCATCTTTTTAGTACTACTTCTCATCAGCGGCATTCCTTTCATTGGGCAATTCTTCGGATTCAATACCGTTGGCGGTGTGGCTTTAGTTATGATCGCCCTAGACCTGCCACTTGGCGTCTGGTTGATGAAGGGCTTTTTCGACAATCTATCCTGGGATATGGAGCGCGCCGCAATGATTGATGGTGCTTCACGTTTTCGTGTCTGGTGGGAGATCATCATCCCCCAAATCAAACCCGGAATCGCTGCGCTGGCTATTTTCAACTTCATCACCGGCTGGAATGCTTACCTGATACCCTTCACCTTTACGATTGGCTCGAAGGTGTCCAACCTGCCCGTCTACATCAACCGGTTTTCAGGAGACACATCACTGGTCAGTTGGAATCGGGTCGCCGCCATTGGATTATTCCAACTCATTCCGGTGATGCTTTTCTTTATATTCACCCAAGAGATGCTGCTGAGTATCTATGGCGGCGGGGCCAAGGGAGGCGCGTAAAACGCAATTTCTTGATGGTGGTGATTTGATGAATAAAGGTGACAGTCACCTTCGAAGGTATCTTGTTACAGAAATACGTTGGTCATCGAGACGATTCAAGGTGTACATCGATTTTATGGGTGACTGTCTCCTCATGCAAAAGTATTTATAACTTACCTTTTTACCACTATAAATCTTTTTACGCTTTACGCGACACACTTAGTTTTAGGAGTAAATCATGAAAGTTGAACTGAAAAATCTTTCCAAGCGTTGGGGGCCTGTAGTTGGGGCTGATTCCGTCAGTCTAGAGATCAAAGATGCCGAACTTGTTGCTTTTCTGGGGCCTTCTGGTTGCGGAAAAACGACTACGCTGCTGATGGTTGCGGGCATCTATAAACCCAATGAAGGCGAAATCCTTTTTGACGATAGAGTCGTCAACCACGTTCAACCCAAGGATCGCAATATTGGCATGGTCTTCCAAAGCTATGCCCTCTACCCTCACATGACCGTCTTCCAAAATATCAGCTATCCGCTCAAGCTAAAGAAAATCCCTAAGGATGAAATGCAACGACGAACACAGCGTGTGGCAGATATGATGGGCATCGGCCATCTAATGGGTCGCAAACCCGCTCAACTCTCCGGCGGACAGCAACAGCGCGTTGCGCTTGGGCGCTCGTTGGTCAAAGAACCGGGACTACTGCTCTTTGATGAACCACTCTCGAACCTGGACGCTCGCCTGCGTCTCTCCATGCGTGGTGAGATCAAACGATTGCAGGTCGATTTAGGAATCACCTCGATCTACGTCACCCACGACCAGGTAGAGGCAATGACCATGGCCGACCGCATCGCTGTGATGAAGCATGGCAAGTTGCAGGCGTATGCCCCACCCGATGAGTTATACGATAAGCCTCGCACCCTTTTCATCGGTGGTTTTGTAGGCAACCCGCCAATGAACTTCATAGAGGTAGAAGTTGTTCGTGAGAACGATGACTACCACGCCCGTACAGAAGGGATTGATTTAATTATACCTGCCGAACGAGGTAAAAAAGCAGCCGCCAAGGGCCAAGTTATCATGGGTATCCGTTCCGAAGACATCACCATCGCATCGGCTGAACACGGCACAGAAGCCGACGATAGCATCGCGGGTGAAGTCCACATCGTCGAGCCGCTGGGCCGCGATGACCTGATTGACGTACACATCGGAGAGAATAATGTTCGCGTGTTGGCTGATCCTGCCTTGCGGCTAAAAAGAGGAACAAACTCCATTCTTGGTTTCAACGTCAACAAAGTACAGTTCTTCGACTCCCAAACCGAACAATCTTTATTATGGAATTAATAGGGGGACAAGTCATCGTCGCTCTGCTCTCCGGAGCAGCAGTTCACAAAGCCGCTGGAAAGGGAATACCCTTTCCGGCGGCTCTAAAACCATACGCGTGGAATTCTATGCCAACCAAGTGAACGACGATATCACATCACCTTTTCAAAAAAAAGCGATTCATGAATTCTTTAACAAACTACCTGCTATTCCCTGCTGGCAGCGACTTACTTTCTCGGTGGCAGGCTGGAGACGACAGCGCACGGGTAAAATTACGCTCTTTGTTTGACGCGGCGATGGAGGGGGAATTTGACGCCATCTTCCGCGAGCAGGCCCCATCCAATTCGGTCTCTGTGACCACGTCTCTGCACCTATTAACGCTGACAATCCTCAACCAGCTTTACGGTCTGGTTTCCGCAGATTTCTACAAAGGCGACCCACAGCGATATGTGCTCACGACGTTGATAACCCAGCGTTTGCTGGGAATCCGTAAACTGACCCTGCACTGGCCAGTCTACGCTTTCGGTGCGGAGGCACTCGGGCAAGCCATGCTGTACCCGAAAAAACACGCCCCCGGCGTGAACGCAGGAGAGCCGCTTATTGATCGAAAAAACTGGCATGAGCTGGGCAAACCAGACTTCGAAGGCATCGTTCCCCAGATTATCGAAGAAATGCTGGTGTGTTTTTCTGAGTTGACGGGCCGAGAACCAGTAGCGCACCTCCCCGCTCCCTATAGCCTTGCTGCCGATATCCTCGGGCAGGAAGCGTTGCTTTTTGCTTTGATGGATGAGCCTATTTTTGTAGACGACCTGCTTGCCCATCTGACCGAGCAAGTTTTCGTCCCCTGGTGTGCACGCCTGTCACAACGTATTCCCAACGTCTGGATCGAGCTTTCCGATGCTTCCGGCTCACCTGTGTTCATCGGCCCGCGCTTGTTTCGAAGATTCGCAGCTCCCCCCGTTCACCGGTTGATTCGAAATTTTCCCTGGGGAGAGCGTGTATTCGTTGCAAACTATCGCGGTGATATGCCCATGCGGCAGACTGTTGAGAATGAGCAGCGCAAAGTCGAATCAAAAACAGCAACAGATGCGCTGATCGAACTGATTGATTTCAA
>JAYELX010000137.1:0-4284 GCA_034717875.1 Chloroflexota bacterium
AAAAGCGATAAAAATACAATTATACGACGCCTATTGTAGGCCTTATTCCCCTGAAAACACCACTTATGCGAAGGGTTTTGGGGTATGCTTCATGTTGATTAGTATATCATAACCAAGATGCAAACCGCATTATATTTGAGCATTCAGTGCCATCAAACACTCTCCCCACGCATACAAAAACAACAGCCCACTATTACTTCACCCGTACTTCCGCAACCGCCAATCCAGAGCCGTGAACCGATGGGCCACTTTGTTATTGTTGATAGCGATGGCAATGGCGCGCCGATTTCCCACTAACACGCACAGGCTCTGCGCCCGCGTGATGGCCGTATACAACAAATTACGCTGAAGCATGATGTAGTGCTGCGTCACCACGGGCATTACGATGACGGGGAACTCAGAACCCTGCGCTTTGTGTACCGAGACGGCATAGGCCAGAACCAATTCGTTGGCCTCAGTCCAATCGTAGTCGAGCGTGCGCCCATCAAAGTTGATCCCCAGAGTCTGCTCAACGGTATCGAGAGCCTCGACCACGCCAATATCGCCGTTGAAGACATCTTTAGCGTAATTATTTCTCGTCTGCATGACCCGGTCGCCCGGACGGAAGGTCTGGCCATAGAGTGCTTTTTCCGGCTTATTCGCTTGAGAGGGGTTGAGCCTGGCCTGCAGCCGTTCGTTCAGGGCGGTGACCCCCGCATTGCCGCGGTACATGGGTGCTAAGACCTGAATCTCAGTGAGTGCGTCGACGCCAAATGTTTCGGGAATGCGCTGGCAAACAACATCTTCGATCCAATCACCAGCCGCGTCGGCGTCATCAGCGGGGAATAGGAAGAAATCGCCGCGTGCACCTGAGCGGGATTTGGAGGGGAAAACGGGCATTTTGCCGCGATTGATACGGTTTGCGTTTGTGATGATGTGGGAACCTGCCGCCTGGCGAAAGATGGTATCCAGGCGCGTCACCGGCGCGATGCCGCTGGCGATCACGTCACGGAGCACATCCCCCGCACCCACTGATGGGAGCTGATCAACATCGCCCACGAGCAAGACGTGCGTACCCGCTTGGAGAGCCTTGAACAAGTGATTGGCCAGCAGCATATCCAACATTGAGGCTTCATCGACGATCAAAAAGCGGATTGGCAGAGGGTTGCGGTCATCATGCTTATAACCTTTCGCAGGTGAATATCCCAACAATCTGTGGATCGTGCTGGCGCGTCTTCCCGTGGCTTCAGCGAGACGTTTGGCCGCCCGCCCGGTTGGTGAGGCCAGAGCATAGGAAATGGAGTTAGCTTCGAGAGTGGTGATCAACGATTTCAAGCACGTGGTCTTGCCTGTGCCAGGGCCGCCCGTGAGTATGCTGACGGGGTGGCGCACTGCATTGACAATGGCCTGCTGCTGTTTTGGAGATAAGTCCTGGTCTGAAGTTTGGGGGTTGAGATCACGGGAGACAGACGCAGATTTCGCCAAGTCCCGCAAGCGTCTGGCCACACCGATCTCGCCGTAATAGAAGGGCGTCAGGTAAACGGCTGGGATATGGTAATCTGCCCCAGGTTCGGCAACCCGCTTTGATGTTGATCCGATTCTCCCAGTTTCCTGATCTGCAATCACTTCAATGCGGATGCGGTCATCTTCGAGCAGTCGCTCCAGAGCTGGCGGAATTAGTTTTTCATCCGCACCTAATAATTCGGCGGCGTGTTCGACCAGATTCCCTTGTGGCGCGTATACATGCCCAGCGTTGATCATCTCGTTGAGGGCATAGACAACGCCCGCTTCGATGCGGGAGGGATGGTCGAAAGGGAGACCTAAATCCTGAGCGATTTTGTCGGCGGTTTTGAAGCCCACGCCGTAGATGTCGGCTGCCAATTGGTAGGGATTCGCCTGAACGATTTCGAGCGCATCGTCGCCGTAGGTTTTGTAGATTTTGATGGCCAGATTGGTGCTGACGCCGCGGCTGTGCAGGAAGAGCATGATTTCCTTGACCTGTTTTTGCTCTTCCCAGGCGGTGGTGATTTTCTGAGTGCGCTTGGGGCCGATGTTGGGAACTTCGAGCAAACGTTCGGGCTGCTTCTCGATCACATCGAGGGTGTCCGCTCCAAATACTTTGACGATGTTCTCGGCCAGGCGCGGCCCAATGCCGCGGATGAGGCTGGAGCCGAGGTAGCGGCGAATGCCAGCGACAGTGGCGGGCAGGCTTTGTTCACATTTTTCTACCTGGAATTGCGTGCCGTGCTTGGCGTGCTTGACCCAATTGCCGCTGAGTTTCAGATGTTCCCCGGGAGAAAGCTGCGGCAAATTGCCCACAATGGTGACCAACCCTTTGCGGTTGAGCGCGGGGAGATGACGGCGTCCGGACGGGCGCAAGCGGATGACGCTGTAGCCGTTCTCTTCGTTATAGTAGGTGATCCGCTCCACGGAGCCGGACAGTGTTTTCATGGGGGAATAATGGCGATGGTGGCTGGCTAATTCTCGCTATTTGTGTTGTAAGTGTCTGTCCAAATACCTGTCCCCTATTTCCATCGCTGCTATGGTGTTTCCCAACTGGAGGCGAACAGCTTGGCTTGTTCTAAAACCGTCTTGGTTGCTTGAACCTGAAGATCGGGCGGATAACCATGTTTACGCAGAATGCGCTTGACGAGTATACGGATACGTGCCCGCGCACTTTCTCGCACGTCCCAGTCGATGGTGACATTTTTGCGTACTTCTCGGACGAGTTCGCGGGCAATAAAAGCTAAACTTTCATCACCCATCACCTCAACAGCGCTTTCGTTATCGGCTAAAGCGTCGTAGAAGGCCATCTCCTCATCCGTGAGGCCCATATCCTCACCCCTATTCCCAGCTTCTCGAAAATCTTTGGCCAGTTGGATCACCTCTAAAACAACCTCGGCGGCGTCTATGGTGCGATTGGTGTAGCGGCGGAGAGCGTCTTTTAGCAATTGCTCGAAGGAGCGAGACTGGATCATGTTAGTGCGGGCGCGGGATTTGATCTCGTCGTTGAGCAGCTTGCGCAGTAATTCCAATGCCAGGTTTTTATGCTCAATACGCTGGATTTCATCTAAGAATTGATCGGAGAGGATAGAAACATCTGGCTCTTGGATGCCCGCTGCATCAAAGATGTTGATAACCTCATCAGACGCGACGGCTTTGGAGACAAGCTGCTTGATCGCGCCGTCCATTTCCTCACGGGTTTTACCATCTACCGCCGTGTGTTTTGCAAAGCTAGAGCGCACGGTCTGGAAAAAGGCAACCTCGTCACGGATAGCCAGAGCGGGGGCTTCTGGCATCACCAGGGCGAACGATTTAGAGAGCCGCGTGACAGCTTCCATGTAGCGTTTCTTGCCCTCCCGTTGCTGTAGGACGTGTTCCATCGCGACGGGGATGACAGCCACGCGCTCCCCCGGGGAATCCCCGAAAAACGCTCTGTAGTCAAAATCGTGGAAGAAGGCTTTAACACGCTCGTAGGCGGTTTGCATCAGCTTGACGGCTTGACCAAGGTCGTGGGCCGGGAGACTGCGCCCCCCGCTGCGAGTATAGTTGGCCATGGCCTCTTTGAGATCGGATGCAATCCCCAGATAATCTACCACCAGTCCGCCTTCTTTGCCCAGATAGACTCGGTTAACGCGAGCGATAGCCTGCATCAGCCCGTGTCCGTGCATGGGCTTATCCACATACATGGTGTGAAGAGACGGAGCATCAAAGCCAGTGAGCCACATATCCCGCACTATAACGAGCTTGAATGGATCGTCGGGGTCCTTGAACCGTTGAGCCATATCCTTGCGGCGTTTTTTGCTGCGGATGTGGGGCTGGTAGCCAGCGGGATCACCCGCCGACCCGCTCATCACAACTTTGATAGCGCCCTCATCATCGCGGTCGCTGTGCCATTCCGGGCGCAATTTGGTAATCTGCGTGTATAAGTCCACGGCCACACGGCGGCTCATGGCCACAATCATGCCCTTACCATCCAGAATCTCCAAGCGTTGCTCGAAGTGCTTGACAATATCGCGTGCCACCTGTGCCAGGCGTTCCTCGGTACCCACCATCGTTTCCAAACTCGACCACCTGGTCTTGAGTTTTTCCTTGCCCGCTGTTTCTTCATCCTCGGTAATGGTTTCAAAATCGGGGTCAATATGCGGACGCTGCTCCTCTTTCAGGTCTAGTTTAGCCAGGCGTGAGGAGTAGTAGATGGGCACAGTCGCTCCATCTTTGACCGCACGGTAGATGTCGTAAATGTCTATGTAATCGCCAAAGACCTGGGGTGTGTTGACGTCGGTGGTCTCGATGGGCGTGCCA
>JAYELX010000138.1:0-4279 GCA_034717875.1 Chloroflexota bacterium
TGGCCACCGTGATTTTCATGGTCGTCAATGTGCCTATTTTACGAACGCTTGTTTATATGCAAGTCAACCTGCACGTGGTCAATTTGATATTTCTAAGCTTGTTGCTGTGGCGTCGAAAACCATTTTTATCTGCATTGGCATTGGCGCTGGCTGTGCATTTCAAAGCATCTCCGATTATTTTGGTTTTCGCGTTTATTCTGGAACGAGATTGGCGCTGGTTGGCCTGGTTCACATTGAATTTTTTCTTGATCGGGGCTTTTAGTTACCTCAGCCACGGTATATCCCCGTTTGTTGATTTCGTTCATAACGTGCTCAGTCTGCCAGCATCTCGCGGTATCAATTTTCGAGAAAACTCGTTTGACTCGTTGTTTTTCGCGTTGACGACTTTTTTCAAAGCCGATAATTTCCCCACACAATACTTAATCTATATCGTTAAATTTATTGTTGGCGTTATTACGCTTATTGTGGTTGCAGCCAATATAAAACACCAAACTTTCTACAAAGAAGAAACTAGAGGCAAATATCTTTTCAACTCGATCCCTGCATTGTTAGTTTTATTAACTTTAGCATCGCCGATAGTATGGGTGCATCATGGCGTCTTTTTGGCGTTAGCGTTCCTGGTCATCTTGAAGCGGCTATCATCTTCTTTCCAATGGACGTTGTACGGATTTGCCTATTTTCTGGAATTTCTTGTCCCAACCTTTGACTTTTTCCCCTGGTCGTATGGACGCTTACTAAGCCCGATGATAATTCTTGGCCTGTTGTGGCTTCTGCCCAGGCAGCAAAATCGCCCCTCTGTCTTTGAAGCGATTAACTGTTGGTTGCCAAAAATAAACACAATCCGAGATGCATCTTCGGGGGAGGGAATATAAAAAAAGGACACAGTGACAAACCTCCCGTTGACGCCGAATCCTGGGGCGTGTATAATTTATCCTAACAATCGAATAATCACCTTCGGGGCAGGGTGCAATTCCCGATCGGCGGTAAAAGCCCGCTAGCGTCTCACAGCGCAGGATCCGGTGTAACTCCGGGGCCGACGGTATAGTCCGGATGATAGAAGGTGAAACAAGACAGCCCGTATTGGGCCTGGTTGCTGTGATATGCCCCGAAAACTTAGGTTTTCGGGTTTTTTATTTCACCACGCCGCGCCCATTTTGAATGCCCCGATTTTGTTCGGGGCTTTTTTGTTCTGAGCAGGCTGAAATAGCTGATGATAAAAACAGGTGACAATCACCTACAAAGGTGCCGGGTCACAAAAAACACGCTGGGTGGCGAGATGATCCAAATTGTAGATCGACATTATAGGTGACTGTCACCTCACGCAAAGCGACGCGAGTTACACATAGGCAGATTTTATGATCCGTTTTAGACGCCTCATTTTAGCGATTGTGTCATTGACCATTTTGCTGATCACCTGGCAAACGGTCATTGTGCTGGGCGATTTCCCCGCCTTTATTCTCCCATCGCCGGGGGATGTTTGGGCGCGGTTTTTGCAAATTTTGATGGATGGTAGTTTGCTGCGCCATCTTGCCACAACGCTGAAGGAGGTGTTGATGGGGCTTGCGCTGGGGGTGGGTTTTGCCACCGCGTTGGGATATCTGCTGGCCAAATCCCGCTGGGTGGAACGGCTGCTTGCACCCTACATTGTCGCCAGTCAGTCTGTGCCAATGGTGGCGATTGCGCCATTGTTGGTGATCTGGTTCGGGCCGGGGCTGCTTTCGAAGGTATTGATCGCCGCGCTGATAGTTTTCTTCCCGGTGCTGGTTAATACAGTTGTGGGAGTGCGCGCCGTGCCCGAAGATTTGCACGCCTTGATGCGCTCATTGCAAGCCACGCGCTGGCAAACGCTGCGTTTGTTGGAGATTCCGGCGGCTTTGCCCGTTTTTCTGGGCGGGCTGCGGGTGGGGGCTACGCTAGCCGTTATCGGCGCGGTGGTGGGCGAATTTGTGGGTGCCGACAGCGGATTGGGTTTTCTCGTCAATGTCGGGCGCGGAGTCTATGATACCGCCCTAGTTTTTGTGGCCGTGTTTGTGTTGATTTTGCTGGCGATGACGCTGTATGGCATCGTCGTCGGCTTGGAGGCGCGTTTGCTGGCCTGGCAGCGGCGCCCGGATGAGTTTGGGTAGGTGGTGACTCGGTCGGAGACCGGTCATAGCCGGGGTAACGGAATCCCCCCTCAAGGGAGTCTGTTTCTCCCTGTTTCGGATTATATAAATGTTGAAAGGAGTTGATCATCCATGTTTAATCGCATCATCTTTGTGTTCGTATTATGCGCATCTTTATTAACGGCTTGTGCTGGAAATCCGGCTGCATCAACGGATTATCCTGAGGCCGAGATTGTTCACATCCGTTTGCCAATGGCTTATATTCCCAATGTGCAATTTGCGCCTTATTATGTGGCTGAGGATCAAGGCTTTTTCGAGAAGGCTGGCATCGAGGTGGAGTTCGATTATAGCTTCGAGACTGATGGCGTTGCGCTGGTGGGCGCCAATGAGTTGCAATTTGCTTTAGCTTCGGGCGAGCAAGTGCTACTAGCGCGCGATCAGGGTTTGCCGGTGGTGAATATTGTCGGCTGGTACAGTGATTATCCGGTCGGGATTGTGGCCAAGTCGAAGCAAGGCATCACCAGGCCCGAAGATTTGGCCGGGAAAAAGATCGGGCTGCCGGGTTTGTTTGGGGCCAGTTACATTGGTCTGCGGGCATTGTTGAGCGCGGGTGGTTTGGAAGAAAACGATGTCACCCTGGATTCGATTGGCTTCAATCAGGTCGAGGCTTTGGTTGCCGATCAAGAAGATGCTGTGGTGATTTATGTCGCCAACGAGCCGGTGCAGTTGCGGGCGCAGGGTTATGATATCGATGTCGTTCCAGTGGCCGATTATGTGCAGTTGGTTTCTAACGGGCTGATTACTAACGAAACCACTCTCGAAGAAAATCCCGATTTGGTGCGGCGGATGGTTCAAGTTACGTTGAGCGGTATCCGTTTTACGATTGCTCATCCTGATGATGCTTTCGAAATTAGCAAAAAATATGTCGAGGGCATAGATGCGGCCAATGCTGATGTGCAAAGGGAGGTGCTGGAGACTTCGATTGGACTTTATCAGCAAGACCCGCTGGGTTATTCGGACCCGCAGGCTTGGGAAAATATGCAGAATGTTTTGCTAGATATGGGTTTGATTAGTGAACCTTTGGAGTTGGATGCAGCTTTCACGAATGAATTTATCCAAGAGTGAGCCGATTTTGACGGTTCGGGGGCTGAGCGCAATTTTCTCGGATGTAAACGGTGATTTGCAGGCTTTGGCCGATATTTCTTTCGATGTCGATCAGCAGCAATTTGTGTGTGTGCTTGGCCCCTCTGGGTGTGGAAAAAGCACCTTGTTGAGGATTTTGGCTGGGCTGCTGATTCCTACTGCCGGGGAGGTGTTTTTTCATGGGCAGCCGTTGACCCAGCCGCGCCGGGGGGTGGGTTTTGTGTTTCAGGATGCAAACCTGATGCCCTGGCGCACGGTCTTCGAGAATATCATCCTGCCGTTGGAGGTGCAGAACGCCAATCTCGACCAGGCCCGCGTTCAGGTGCAGGAGCTAATCAACCTGGTGGGATTGCACGGTTTCGATGATTGGCTGCCGCGTGATTTGTCCGGCGGCATGGCGCAACGTGTGTCAATTGCCCGCGCCCTGGTACACGATCCCGATTTGCTGCTGCTCGATGAGCCTTTCGGTGCGCTGGACGCACTCACTCGCGAGCAAATGGGTGCCGAGTTGCTGCAAATTGCTTTGCGCTCTTCGTACGCCGCGCCTGCCGCAGATGAGGCAGTGCGGCGCAAGACCGTCATTATGGTCACGCACGATATTGCTGAAGCGATTTTTCTAGCCGACCGGGTCTTGGTGCTGAGTCCCAGGCCGGGGCGCATTCGTTTAGATGTTGATGTTGATTTGCCCCGTCCGCGCCGTGAGGGTTTGCGTTATACGCCGGAATTTGGGGCCCTGGCTCAGCGATTGCGGGATGCGATTCGGTGAATTTGTACAGGCTTAACGCGAAGGCGCAGGGGCGCGGAGATATTAATCAGCAACCACGTTGCTCCAACCAACGCGGTTGCTTTTAGTTCGTAGAGGTGAACGATGGCTCATCAACGATGATATAATGCAAGCAAATTTCGTAATTGCTCAAAATGTTAGTGGTGCTATTTAGGTCATCGTAGGGCGGGTTTCGATACCCGCCGACTCGCTGACTCGCTGACTCGCTGACTCGCTGACTCGCTGACTCGCTGACTCGCTGACTCGC
>JAYELX010000139.1:0-2133 GCA_034717875.1 Chloroflexota bacterium
CCTTATACCTAACGAAAAGAGAATAATCCGCGATAATAGATAAATGGAAATGAGCAAAATTATATCTAGTCTTCTGGTATTCAATGTCATATTTTTTCTGTTATTCACTTGCTAACGAGATGGTTTTCGCGAGACGTTAGGTCAGGAGACCTTCACTATCCGTCAACCGGGATGGTGAGTTCGCACCTCAGTTGTGATTGTGTTGACCGCTCCTGCTTTGCGTATAGCCAAGCAGACAAGTTTGGCGTTCTCTTCTCGTACTAATGCGATCATATTTCCCCCTCTGCCGCCGCCGGATAGTTTTGCGCCCAATGCACCGGCCTGGCAGGCTGCGCTCACCAACTGGTCCAGCTGGGGTGAGGAGACGCCCATCTCTTGCAGCAGGGCGTGGTTTTCGTTCATCAACGCGCCGAGGCGTTGGGGACGACCGCTTTCGATGGATTGTCGCGCCGTTTTGGTGATGCTGCCGATGGCCGCGAATAGTCGCTCGTAGCGCGCTGGGTCGGCTTGACGGGCTACTCGCACGTCGCTGACGGCTGCTTTGGTCGGGCTGGAGATGCCGGTGTCTCCGATTATGATGGTGAAGGGCTTGGCGATGTTGAAGGTTTCGATGGTATTTTCGTTTCCCTCACCCCCGGCCCCTCTCCCATTGGGGGGAGAGGGGGGCTGCTTGACGAAGTAAACTGGTTTAGCGTAGGTTATGACGGTGTTGTCGATGCCGGAGGGGGTGCCGTGGTGGAATTTCTCTATTTGGTAGGTTAGGGCTGAGACTTGTTCGTTGGCTATGGGCTGACCTAGAAATTTACCCAGGGCGCGGATGATTGCAACGGAGACGGCTGCTCCGGAACCGAGGCCCGCGGCTACTGGAATAGTTGATGTTATTTCGATGGTGCAGGCGGGGAGATGGCTAACCCCCAGGGATGAGATAACGTTTCCCACAACGGCAGCCAGCGGGTGGTCGCGATTCAGTTTCTCCAGGTTACAGGATAAGTTTATGCCTGGGGCGAGAATCCGGACGGGGCCGGTAACTCCCTCGGGTTGGGGAATCACCCTGACAGTAGCTCGGATTTGATTGACGGGCACAGCAATGGCGGGTTTTCCGTATACAACGGCGTGTTCCCCGAAAAGGATGATTTTTCCGGGGGCGTGAGCGGTAAAATTGGACATGGTCGCTGATGGCTAGAAAATGTAGAAGATGAGCAGGACGACCAGACCGTAGAGGGTGATGGCGAATTGGAGTGGGCGGTCGGAGAGGATCAGTTCTTCTGGCGCGCCGCCGCTGTTTTTGACTTGGATGAGGTATTGGTAGCGGAAGATGCTGTAAATGATGAAGGGGATGGTTAGCATCATGACGTGGTTTGCGGGCATGTTGGGGGCCGAGAAGGTGTAGAGGCTGTAGGTGATGATGGTCATGCCCGCTGCCAGGGTGGCGAGTTGGTCGAGAAAGTTGAGTGTGTAGCCTTCGAGGACGCGCCGGGATGAGTTGGCTTTTTGGGTGAGTTGGGCCAGTTCGGCGCGGCGTTTGCCGGCCCCGATGAGCAGCGCCAGGAAGGTGGTGAAAATGTAGAGCCAGGGGGAGAAGCGTTGTGGGTTGATCAGTGCTACGCCCGCAGCGACGCGGATTACGTAGAACGAGGCCAGTATGATTATATCCAGTATGACGATGTGTTTGAGCCACTTGGAGTAGGCCAGGTTGAGCAGCAGGTAGATTATGGCGATGATGACGAATCCGGGGGAGAGTAAATAGGCAGTTGGGAGCGCGATTGCCAGGATTATGCCCGCCGCGGCCCGGGCGACTGGGATTGGGAGTTGGGCCGCGGCGATGGGGCGATATCTTTTTTTGGGGTGCTGGCGGTCGGATTCGACGTCAGCGATGTCGTTGATCAGGTAGACTACGCTGGCAAAGAGGCTGAAGATGAAGAAACCGGCGACGATGTTCAGTAATGCGGGCAGGTTAGTCAGCTTGCGGTCGAATACAAGGGCGACAAATAGAAAGACGTTTTTAGCCCATTGTTTCGGGCGCATGGTTTCGAGGATGGCTTTGAGCATGTGAGAATGATAGTCGGGTTTGGGGTTTTAGTCAATTAGATGGTTGGCATTGGGCAATCGTTCGGTCAGGAGACCTTCACTATC
>JAYELX010000139.1:2233-4276 GCA_034717875.1 Chloroflexota bacterium
CCCATTGTTTCGGGCGCATGGTTTCGAGGATGGCTTTGAGCATGTGAGAATGATAGTCGGGTTTGGGGTTTTAGTCAATTAGATGGTTGGCATTGGGCAATCGTTCGGTCAGGAGACCTTCACTATCTGTAAAAGAGGATGACCTTCACCATCGTTAGGTCAGGAGACCTTCACTATCCGTAAAAGAGGATGACCTTCACTATCGACACCTGATCCATTGATACCCTGCCCCCTGATCCCCCTGATTCCTGATACCCTGACCCCTGATCCACTGATCCCCTGATCCACTGATACCCTGACCCCTGATTCCTGATGCACTGATGCACTGATCCACCGACACCTATTGTCCCCAGCCCTGAAGTTGGCTGGCCCGGTTGACCAGATTGGCGAATTCGGCTACATCAGCATCGCTGGGCAGGGCTGCTGAGATGCTGTAAATGTAATCGGCCAGTTGGTATAGACTCGTTTCCCCCGCCCAGGGACTCTGGCGCAAAATCTCGGCGTATTGAGCTGCGACGACGGCTAATTGATAGCGTGCCGCGCTCTGGCCAAAGCCGGATGCCAAATCCCAGGTGTTGAAGTTGCCGTTGATCTCCGTGACCTGGTGGCTTTGCGGGTCTTCCCAGCGCAGTTGGGCGGTGGCGATGCGGCCTGCCGCGCCCGGTCGCAGCGTGACCGCGTACAAGGCCGTGACGCTGTGGCCTGCGCCAATCTCGCCGGCGTCGACGCTGTCGTTGCGGAAATCCTGGTCGGCGACGTCGCGATTTTCATAGCCGATCAGACGATAGTAGGCTACCACGTCGGAGTTGAAGTCGATCTGGATTTTGGCGTCCAGAGCGATGGTTTGCAGCGTGGAGGTCAAATTTTGCACGAATAATTTTTCGGCTTCATCAACGCTATCCACATAGGCATAGTGCCCATTTCCGTTGTCGGCCAGTTGTTCCATCAACACGTCGTTGAAGTTGCCCATTCCGAATCCCACTGTGGTCAAGCTGATGCCCGTTTCCACGTAGCCGCGGATAGTTTCCAAAATGGCCTCAGGCCCGGTGTTGCCGACGTTGGCGACGCCATCGGAACACAGAATCACCCGGTTGATGGTGTTGGGCCGATGTGCTTCATAGGCCAGTTCGTAGCCCATGCGCAGCCCCGCTTCGGCGTTGGTTGCGCCTTCGGTACGTAGGGCGTAGATGGCGTTCAGGATTGTGTTTTTGTTTTCTCCGCTGGTGGGGGTTAGGACGGTGCGGGCGTTGGAGCCGTAGACGACGATGGCGACAGTATCGTCCGGGCGCAGGCGATCAACCAGCATTTGCAGGGAATCTTTGACCAATCCAAGTCTGTTTTCCATTGCCATCGAGCCGGAAACGTCGATCACAAAAGTCAGCGTGGCGGCTTTGCGGGCCTGAGCGGGGATTTCGTATCCCTGCACGCCGAAGCGTAAGATGTAGGAGCCATCGTTGTGGAAGGGCGAGGCCGCACCGTCGGCGTAGATGCCAAAGGCGACATTGGACGGCGTGGGGTAGTCCATATCGAAGTAGTTGACGAATTCTTCCACGCGCACGGCCTCGGCGGGAGGGATATGCCCGTCGTTGACGTAGCGGCGAGCTACGCTGTACGAGGCTGTGTCCACGTCCAGGGCGAAGGTGGAAAGATGGTCTTCGTAAGTGTCCACAAAGGGGTTGACGCCGTAGTCTTCGAAATAATTATTTTGGGGAGGCGGCGCGGTGGGGGCGGGATAAATGGCGGATGATTCCGCTTCCGCTCCGTCTGCTGATTCCGCTGCCCCCGCTCTGGCGGCTGCGGTGGGCAGGGGCGTGGACATGGGCTGCTGGGCCAACGGAACCGCCGGCTTGGTTTGATCCTGCGCTGATGGAGGCGGAGACTCTTTTTCTACCTCCTCGGCTGGTTGCGCTAAGGTGACATCTTGCTCATCTGCGGCCACCGGAACGGTGATTTCTATTTCTGGCGTGGACTCTTCAACGAAGGATGTCAGTATACATGCACTGGTGACGATAACTAAAATCAGGGCGATAAGAGTGATGCGTT
>JAYELX010000140.1:0-4269 GCA_034717875.1 Chloroflexota bacterium
ATATTAGCAAAGACGAGATCGATTATGTCTGCTCGCGCGTAAGCAAATTCGATGACGACAATCGCGCCGGGTTGGAACGCACCCTGCACCGCATCGCCGCCATCCGCAACCGCCGCGGTGACATCATTGGCTTGACCTGCCGGGTGGGACGCGCCGTTTATGGCACCACCGACATTCTCGAAGACCTGATCGACAGCGGCAAAAGTCTGCTGCTGTTGGGGCGTCCCGGCGTTGGAAAAACCACTATTTTGCGAGAGGCAGCTCGGATTTTGGCTGATTCGAAACGCGTGGTAATTGTAGATACATCCAACGAGATTGGAGGTGATGGGGACGTACCTCACCCCGCGGTGGGACGCGCCCGCCGCATGCAAGTCGCCAAACCATCCCTTCAACACGAAGTCATGATCGAGGCTGTCGAGAATCACAGCCCGGAGGTCATCATAATCGATGAAATTGGGCGTGAGTTGGAAGCAATCGCCGCCCGAACTATTGCCGAGCGCGGCGTACAACTGATCGGCACCGCTCATGGCAACACGCTTGAAAATCTCCTGCTCAACCCGACCCTCTCTGATTTGGTCGGCGGGATTGAATCGGTAACGCTATCTGACGAAGAAGCCCGTCGGCGCGGCACGCAAAAAACGGTGCTAGAACGACGCTCAGCACCCACATTCGATACCCTAATCGAAATCCAGACTCGCGATCGGCTGGCAATCCATCAGGATGTAGCTGATGCCGTAGACACGTTGTTGCGCGGCCATCCACAAACGCCGGAGATTCGCTCGCGAGGTGAAGACGGGAAAATCAACATCCAAAAGGCGCGTAAATCCATACAATTGGGTCAAAGGTCGCGCGGCATGCGGCGTCAGAGCGACCCCATTGATTGGGAACATCCTGCTGAATTTCTCGACGAGAAACCGACCCAGCCCAAACGCAAAGAACTTAAAGAACAGCGCATTTTCTCCTACGGTGTTGCCCGCAATCGCCTGCGCCAAGCAGCCAAACAACTCAAAGTGCCCATCAAGATCGAAACCAATGTTAAGCAAGCCCAAGTCGTTGTCACCCTGCGTCATCATTTCCGCAAACGCACACAACCCATTATCGAGGCTGAAGATCTCGGCATTCCGCTGTATGTGCTGCGCTCGGACACAAGAAAACGTCTCCAACAATTCTTGAGTGATTTGTTCGATCTATCCTCGTCTCCATCCAGCATAAATGACGAGGAAGCAGCCTTGAAACAAGCCCAAAAAGCTATCCGAGCGGTATTGGACGGCGAGCGCTGGGTAGAATTGAAACCAAACTCATCCTATATCCGGCGGTTGCAGCATCAAATGGCCCGTCAAGCCAATTTAAGCTCCTACTCCCACGGCAAAGAACCCCACCGGCGCG
Source organism: Chloroflexota bacterium (assembly GCA_034717875.1). Lineage (GTDB taxonomy): Bacteria > Chloroflexota > Anaerolineae > Anaerolineales > UBA11858 > JAYELX01. The sequence continues at coordinate 1,387 of JAYELX010000140.1, forward strand.
TGCGGATTTTCAGAGAGTAATCGTTCACTAGCAAATCCTGCTTTGTAGCTAGAAGCAGACTTCGGAAGTCTTTGAAAACGCATTTATTGGCGAAATAGATCACTGGAGACTTCCGAAGTCTTGGCCTTTCCTCATATCGGGAATTACTGATCGTTCACTCAGATTGCCAATGTTGGTGATGAACACAGGTGACTGTCACCTCACAAAAAATTTTTACCACTATCCCAATGTTTATTACTTTCGAAGGCCCCGAAGGCAGTGGAAAAACTTCCCAACTCCCAGCTCTGGCCGAGTACTTGAGCCAGATCGGATATGATGTTTTAACCACCCGTGAGCCGGGCGGCACGCCCATCGGTGACCAGATTCGCGCCGTGTTATTGGACAACAAAAACACAACCATGCAGCCGCGCACCGAAATTCTGCTCTTTCAAGCATCGCGCGCCCAATTGGTTGATCAAATTATCCAACCACATTTAGAAAAAGGCGGCATTGTTTTGTGTGACCGCTACGCCGATTCGACTCTGGCTTACCAGGGCTACGGCTACGGGCGCGATATCGAAGAATTAAGCGCAATCATCCGCTTCGCCACCAACGACCTCGAACCCGACTTGACTCTGTTGCTCGATGTGGATGTGGAAACTGGGTTGCTGCGCCGCAACACTGCTGGCGACATCAACCGCCTGGACGCCTATAACCTGGATTTTCACCGCCGCGTGCGGGAGGGCTACCATCAACTAGCACAAGCCGACCCGGAGCGATGGGTGGTGGTGAATGCAAGCCAGCCAGCTGATGTGGTACAGGAGGAAATTCGTAAAATTGTTAGCCAGCGATTGCACTCAGAGGGGTGAATAAGCTGCTTAAACACCCAGGTGACTGTCACCTTCAAATATGCCTTGCTGCAAAAAACATGCTGTTTAGCGAAACGATTCAGAGCGCATGTCAATTTTATAGGTGACAGTCACCTCACGCAAAAATATTTTACCACTATCAACACCCATTCGATCAAAAACAACAACGCGGTTCCTTTGAGGAACCGCGTTGTTTATGCAACTATGCTAAGTTCGTAATTGCTCAAAATCAAGTTACCAAATAACAGGTGCATTGCACTTCAGAAGTGCGTTGCACCTGCAAAACGGTAAATACTACCCAACGAGCAATGCATCAAGAGCAAATGCAATCCACATCTCTATTTTAAGCAAGTTGCTAAGGTAGGTAACTGCTCAAAATGTTGGTGGTATTATCTAGCCCGCTTGAGCGGGCGGCCCTTTAGGATTTCGTGTGCTCGTTCAACAAATTAGCACGAAAGCTCCAATGCACGCAAAGTGCTAGCCCGAACGGGCTTCGTAGGCTTAGCACGGTGCGTTAACGCCCGTGCGGGATTGATTAACCGCAGATTATATTGATTTTATGAAATAATTGTTTATTCTGCTAGGTTCGTAAGAACACGCCCGCACGGCGGAGCCCTAATAAAATGCTACGCGAAACCAACCGTGCTAACACTGCAAAGTCCCTTCGGACTAAAGGATAAGTGAACTGTTCTTGTGCAAACCAACAATATTTTGAGCAAGTACTTGCTAAATTCGTAGTGGTGAACGAGAGTTCGCCCGAGGTGAACTAAATTCCGGGCATTCCCCCCATACCTCCCATGCCTCCCGTACCAGCACCCATATCATCTCCCAAATCCGGCAGATCGCGCTCAATCTCATCGGGGCTTTGACCCTTCTCCAATCTATCAACCACTTCGTCAAACTCAGGGCCAAGATCCTCACCCATCTCCCGACTCATTTTGCGCATCATGCGACCCAAAGCCTTGGGATCATCCTCCAACCCTGCCAAATCCGCAGGATCAGCCATACTCTCCAAACGCTGTTCATCAGACTTGGCAAACCGCACCCGGCTGATCAAACGCTGAACTTTCTCACTGTCACAATAAGGGCAAACCACTTCGTGCTCGTCATACTCTTCATAAGAGATAACAATTTCAAAAGATCGTTCACAATTCAAGCAACTATATTCGTAAGATGGCATATAATACCTCCAATGTTTTTTCGTTCGTATTATAATCCGAGTATCGAGAGATTGCCATGACAGACAATAAAAACAGCTTTGATTTACACAATCCGGAACCATTGCTCATCGTCGTCTCTGGGCCTTCGGGTGTGGGCAAAGATTCGGTCATCGAGCAGATGAAAGCGCGCGGCCTGCCATTTCATTTTATCATCACGGCCACAAATCGCCCCCCCAGGGACGACGAGACCCATGGACTAGATTATTTCTTCTACTCCACGGCTGAATTCAAAGAAATGATCGCCCAAGACGAGCTGCTCGAATACGCCAACGTATACGATGCATACAAAGGCGTTCCAAAATCACAAGTACGGGAAGCGCTGGCAAGCGGCAAAGATGTAGTCATGCGCCTGGATGTGCAGGGCGCCGCCTCAATCCATGAGATATGTCCCGATGCTGTGCTTGTTTTTCTGACCACCAAAAGCGAGGCCGAGCTAATTGACCGGCTCGAAGCTCGTGCGACCGAAAGCCCCGAAGAGCTGAAGCTGCGTATCACTACCGCTCGTGATGAACTCAATCAAATTGATAAGTTTGATTATATAATACCTAATTGTGATGGAAAATTAGATCAAGCGGTTGATATAATCGCAGCGATCATTCGAGCCGAACACCACCAAGTGAATCACCGAAAGGTCACAATGTGAACAACTCCAATCAAGATTTTTCTTATCCCCAATCATCAGGAGAATCAGACGAGAATTTATCGTGGGTTTCTGCATCGGGAGGGGAATCTCACCCCCAACAACCGCAGCGGAATACACCTCAACCCATTGTAACCTATACTCTCCTGGGGCTTTCGATTATCATTTACCTGCT
>JAYELX010000141.1:0-4260 GCA_034717875.1 Chloroflexota bacterium
TCTAGCCCGCTTGAGCGGGCGGCCTTTTAGAATTTTGTGTGTTCGGGCAACAAATTGGCACGAATGCCCAATGGCACGCAAAGTTCTAGCCCGAAGGGGCTTCGTAGGCTTAGCACGGTGCGTTAACACCCGTGCGGGATTGGCTAACCGCTAATAGTGTTGATTTTATGAAGCAATTGTTGATTCTGCGCTGCCCGCAGGGCGGTGCCCTGATAGGGTGCTACGCGAAACCGACCGTGCTAATATTGCAAAGTCCATTCGGACTAGAGGATAAGTGAACTGTTCTTGTACAAACCAACAATATTTTGAGCAAGTACCTTTTTTCCCTTCTTCTTGGAGAGGATACCTTTTGTCTATGCTTCAGGTATAGGCACCCATGCCCGCTGCGGAAAGAGGCGTTGGATCACCCGCCGCCACAACATGCCCAAGCGGCGTTTCATGGCCACGTTGCGTTCCGGGCTAATAATCACTTTCCCGCCGTTTGGCTGGGCCAGGGCTGTTAAATATAAGGGCAGCAGGTAAGAACGCGGCCGGCCGTGCCGCATCAGGGTGACAAGCTCGAACCCGGCTTGCTGAATCACTTGCCGCAAGGTGTGGGCACTAAAGCTGGCCGTGTGGGCGATCTCGAAGCTGTCATGGGAATAAAGATTCGGCACCTCGACCAGAATCCACCCCGAGGGAGAAAGATGCTCCATCCTCAAATCGGAGAGATAAGCCACGGGGTCGGGGATATGCTCCAAAACGTGAGCCATGCTAATTAAATCAAAATGGCCTTCGAGCGCATCAAGATCAGGATAAACTTGCAAGCCCTGTTGTTGAGCATAGGCGCGATAAGCATCTCCCGGCTCAACGCCAACGACGTCACAGCCAAAATGATCCCGGAATCGCTGCAACAAAATCCCGCTGGAGCAGCCAATGTCGAGATGGTGTGACGGAGTGACGTTTTCTCCGGCGAGAAAATGCAGCAGGGAATCCGCGCGTCCATTTTGTAAAAACAGGTCTTTCTGGGTGGGGCCTTCGCCGCCCTGATAAACTTGGCGATACTCGCGGGCGTAAAACTCGTCCAGCTCAGCGGCGGTCATGCGCGGGGATTGATATACCAACCCGCAATTGTCGCACAGGCGGTTGGTGACTTCGTGACCGCGAAACATCTGGCGGTCAAAGACGCGGCTTGCAGAAGCAGCGCAGAGAGGACATTTTTTGAGATTAATCGGCATTATCGAACTAACTTCCTTCGCCAGCGGCGCAGCCGGCGGGTGAGCGACCAACGAATGCCCTGCTGCTGTTCGGGCTGCATCCAGCGTTCGAGTTTTCGCAAAAGCCGCCCTCGACTGGGCCGGGCCCGACGCAGCCGCCCATCCACAAATTCATGACTGGCATCCAGGGTCATGTACATATTGCGCATGCCTCCGCCCAGGGCCGCGTTGATTTTTGTTTCTTCCAAATCATAGTGCATCTGTCCGCCGGGCAAATGGGCGTAATCGTGGCTTTGATGCACAATCATCAGCGAAGATGTGGCATCCACCACGGGCCATTTTTGCTGGAGGGCGTGATAAATCATCCAATTATCCCAACCGGCCCGGCCAATGGCAAAATTGGGGATTTGTGTGAAGGTACTGCGCGGAAAGATAAAATAATCGCTGCCGGATGGAGCATGCAGACTGCCACGGGTGTGGGCTGCGCTCCGCAACTCAGAATCCCAGTTGGGGCCGAAGTCCATTTCCCGCGTCACATCCAAATCCCAGCGCTGCCCCACCACCAAAAAATTCCGCGCCTGTGCGGCCACCTGACGGGCAACATCGACGAAATCGGGCCTCAGCAAAATATCGGCGTTGACGTAGGCCAATAAACGGCTTTTGCTATTCTCGCGCGCCAGCGCAAAAATCGAGCTGACCAGCGGCGTATCCCATTGGTTGCGGGCTACATCGGGAAGATATTCGACCCCAAATTCCGCCGCGACTTGCGGCAGCCCCGCTTCTTTTCCAATCAGCAGCACTTCGACATCAGCACCAAGATGCAGCCAGGATTGAATCGCATTGCGCTGGATGATGTTTATGTGCGCGTCGGTGAATGGTTTGGGGGTGGAGAAGATGGTTAGCATGGGGGTGGTGAATTGGGGATTGGTGGATTGGGTGAATTGGGGATTGGTGGATTGGGGAATTGACCACCCATCGAATAAATTCGAGGCTGGGGCGCGAAATCCACCTACGTGGATTAGATGGAGCGTCCCCCGCTGTAACTAAAATTTTTTAGGATAGTTGTTTTTTTACAACGGCTTTAGCCTTTATCTTTTTTTGTTTCTTTTATCTACGTCCCGGTGACTTTTGTGCTGTACTCGAGCGTTGATTTGGGCCAGTTCTGGTTCGCGCTCGAAAAGGGATAGAATATCCAACCAGGTGAAGGTGTCATCGGGGAAGCGGGATACTATTTCTCGCACGAGTTGTAAATCTTCGGCTGTGTCGACGGTCCAGCGGTGATGACCGAGATCCGTTTGATGGTGTAAAAGTGCGATTTCGAAGCCGCGCGGGGATGTGCCAGTGCCGGCGGGTATAAGATGGGGGGCAAATTGCAAATCTTCAACGGGAACACCCTCATAAAAGTAGGGGGTCACGTGTTCGCGTTGGTATTTCTCTGTAGCTTCACTCCAGGCCCGCGCTAAGGATTCGAATCTAAAGACTTCGACATCCAACCCGATGGGGTAGGTGCGTCCCCAGGGAGGCGGGAGACGGTTGGTGACAAAATGGTAGATGGGGGAGAATTGGTATATTGGTAAATTGGGGATTAGGGATTGGTTCTCGGTTCCCAATATACTAATTTTCCAATTACCCCACAAAGCTAACACCGTTTTGTCAATAAGTTGCGGGTCAATCAACGGGCAATCGGCCGTGATGCGCACGATCACATCGGCGTCGAATTGCCGCGCGGCCTGGTAGTAGCGGTCGAGTACGTCATAAACGTCGCCGCGGGTGTGAGCATAGCCCTGCGCGGCGCAAAATTCGGCGATGGGGTCATCGCTGGGATTGGTTGTGGTTGCGACTACAACGGCGTCAATCTGCCCCGCTCGGCGGGTGCGCTCGACGACCCATGCGAGCATCGGGCGGCCATCAATGTCACGCAGCACTTTGCCCGGCAATCGGGAAGAGGACATGCGCGCTTGGATTATGGCAACAATGTTTAATGATGATGGGGGAGAGGGGGAGGGAGTCAAAGTTATGATTCTTTGGAAGTATTTTCTTCGACGTTTTTTAAAACTTTTCTGGCCGTTTCGATAGCTTCTTCGGCGGCTTTTTTGCTAACAGTAAGACATACTATCGATTTGTCTCTATCAAACTTTCAATTTCTCGAATTAGCACAGCCAGATTGGGGCGAAAGAAGGAAATATGTGGTGCAGGGATACGATTGTGCTTGATGTCCGGTGGCACGTGCTTATGATGAGGATGTGTTGAAGCTAATGTAGGATTATTTGGATGAGGAAAATCATCATACCAATACAATCGTCTTTCGCCTCGATAAACTTCATATCCATAGGATGCGATTAGTCCTGCATCAAAGTCTAATTCCTCCCGCATACGCAGCCGATATCCTTTTATAAAAAGAATTTCTCCTTCCGCAATCCCCGTATACTTGCTAACAGGCCAAATTGCTACCGTGGAATGTTCCACTGCTAGGTTGTTCAACAACTCAGCAACAAATTGGCTGTATTTGACAAGAGATTCTAAAGGTTTATTAGTCATACTCAGTAAGCAGGCTGGAAACGTATCGACGTAACAAGATCGTGTTTTTGTATCTTTTTAATGTAGGCTTGCTTTCTACGCGACCAGGTTTCATAAATACCTTTCCACCGACTGAAATCGATACGCGTTTCATCAAAGGCATCATATTGCTCCAATTGGCCTTCAATAAACGCATTGTAGAAATCCTCACTGAGTATGCCATATTTCTCTTCGTAAAGAGTCAAACGACGCTCAAGTATTTTCATTTCTATAACTAATTCGTGAATTTTCATTCTATACCTTCTATACCTTCCAAAAGCAATATGTTGATTGAACACAGCGTGGTGATTGTACTAACGACAGGCATTATCTTTCATTTCAAACAGAACGCGGCACTCCTTCGAGTATGCTACGCGAAGCGTTTGGGGGTAGCGTTAAACTTTAAAGGGGCAAAAATATTACCCCACTCATCAAATCGTCAGGTTCCCCAATCTTGGCAATGATTTCCAAATCACGAATGCAAGCACCTATGGTGATATGTAGTTGA
>JAYELX010000142.1:0-4211 GCA_034717875.1 Chloroflexota bacterium
AGGTATCGTATAAGTTGGGAGCGTTTTTCATCAGTACCTTTCCTTTTGTTTTTGGTGAATAAAAAGAAAGATAACCTATTTTCTAGGTTTTGAAAAGCGCTCCCTAAAAGATTTGTCAGTCAACCAGGGCTAAAGGTCTAAGATCTTTAGGTTTCATACAGTTTGCCACGTCTTGTAATGAGATTTTGGTAAATCACGAAGGCGGGAAGCAGCTTGTTCTGCTGCCAAGTCACGTTGGGCTTCAGCAAGCATCTCGTAGCCGACCATGAATTTCTTCACCGCAGCGGAGCGTAACAGTGGAGGATAGAAGTGAGCGTGTAATTGCCAGTGGGCGTAGTCCTCGTTTTTGGGGATGCAGGGCGCACTATGCCAGCCCATGGAGTAGGGGAAGGATGTCTCGAACAAGTTGTCGTATTTTGTAAGTAAAAGTTTGAGAATCGCTGCTAAGGCGTCACGTTCTGGTGGCAGCAAATCTGGAAGCCGCTGGACGTGTCGCTGAGGCAAGAGCAGTATCTCGAACGGCCAGACAGCCCAATAGGGAACGACTGCCATCCAATGGTCGTTTTTTACGACAATTCGCTCGCCTCGTTCGAGGTCTAATTTTGCGTAGTCTAGCAATAGAGGCTGTTTGTGCTGGTTGTGGTAAGTCCACTGGTGGAAGTTTTCCTTGTTTGGCTCGTTTGGCAGCCAGTCACCGGCCCAGATTTGCCCGTGGGGGTGGGGGTGCTCGGTCGGAGTGAGGCGATTAGGCAAGAAAAGATGATAAATGATATTTCTTTGTGTGTTGGTTCTTTTATCCCTTGACGGAGCCTGCCAACAATCCGCGGATGAAGTATCTGCCCAAAAACAGGTAGACTAACAAGGTTGGTAGAGCAGCCATGAGCGACCCTGCCATAGGGAGATTCCATTGAACGGCGCGCCCACCCGCCAGGTTGGAGAGCGCCACCGTGATGGGTTCGTTCCCCGTACCGCTGGTCAACGTGACGGCGAAAAGGAATTCATTCCAGACTTGGGTGAATTGCCAGATAATCACTACTACAAAGCCAGGCATGGAAATGGGGAAGACAATGTCTTTATAAATCCTGAAGAAACCGGCCCCATCGATTTTCCCGGCTTCGATCATCTCTGTCGGAATCTCGGCATAGTAATTTCGGAATATTAGTGTGGTGATGGGTAAGCCGTAAATTACATGCACTACGACCAATCCCGAAATGCTGCCGTAGAGCCCCATATTTTTCAAGAACCGGAAGAGTGGAATGAGGATACTCTGGTAGGGGATGAACATCCCAAAAAGCATCAGCATGAAAAGTATATTCGATCCTGGGAATTTCCACTTGGCGAGTACGTAGCCATTGATGGAACCCATGATGGCGGAGATGAGTGTGGCTGGAATGACCAGACTAATGCTATTGATGATGTTTGGCTTGAACTTGATCCAAGCATCTACAAAACTCTGGAAGAACCACGGATTGGGTGGAAACCAGGCTGTTTTTAAGCTGATTTGGATTGGGCTTTTAAGACTGGTGGCTATGACCATATAGGCCGGAATTAGAAAGACTATAACGAAGAAGATGAGAATCGTATAGATTAGAACGCGTTTGAAGGGGCTTGTTTTGTTCATAGTTCTTGCTCCGATTTTAAAGTGCTGACTAGGTAAGGCACAATAATCACGGCAACCATGATGAGCATTACCATAGCGATTGCGCCACCTTTTGCAAACTGGTTTCCTCGGAAGGAGGTCATGAACATTAAAATACCTGGCACGTCCGTTGTGGAATTGTCAGGCCCTGCAATTACATAGATCAGGTCGAATATTTTTAGGGAGATATGTCCAAGCACAATCATGGCGCTGAGCGTGATTGGCATTAGCATGGGGAATATGACCTTGAAATATATTTGGAATTCATTCGCTCCATCGACGCGTGCTGCTTCCCGTAGTTCCTCGGGAATACCCCGGATGCCAGCCAGGTACATGGCCATCATGTATCCCGCCATTTGCCAAATTGCTGCCAGAATAATGCCGATCATGGCGAGGTTGAAGCCATGAGTTTCAGATACTTTGAGAATTTGTATTTTGTCGGCGCCACCACTTAATAGCCAGATTAAAGTGATGATGCTGATGCCTACTGTAATGATTGCTGGGATGTTTTTCTCTTGTTTCCAGTAGCGGTATGAAAGATAAATTAAAGCAACAAGTAAAGCAACCCCCATGATTTTAGGGAGTTGGAGCCAATCGAATTGCAAAATTTGCGTTCGGCTGGCGATCCATCCGAATTCCCACGGGTCTCGATTGAATATAATTGGAAGACGGTTGACCCCGCCTACGGGGTTGAGCAGCCAATTCCATACCGTCCCTGTAACGATAAAGGATAATGACATGGGGTAGAGAAAAATGAGTCGGAAAAATCCTTCGAAGCGAATCCCTTGATCGATTAAAATTGCGAATAACAAACCTAGCGATAGGCATCCCGCGATGAAGAAAAGCGTGAAAAAGAGAGTGTTCACTAGGCTTTGGCGGAAGCGAATGTCCAGTATACCTGTAAATAGTTTTTTGTAGTTTTTTAGGCCTATAAAGCTGCTGTCTTGAGGTTCTCCGACCCCTGTCCAATCGGTAAGTGATTGATAGCCTGTTTGAAAGATGAAACCATAAACAAAAACCGCTATCAAGATCAAGGATGGCAGTAAAATCAGGAAGGCTGTCAACTGGTCTTTGTTTTTTCGTATATTCTTGAGTATGGACATAGGTATGGTCTCCTAATATACGATGAGGTGCTCCTTTATGGAGCACCTCATCGTATCTTTGCTATTTATTCTACATCCTTACTGGCAGATGCCAGATTCAACACATAGCTCTTGTAGCGCTTCGGTGGTGATAACAGCATCTCCAGAGCTTAGGAAGACTTCCATTGCGCTGGAAAAGCCGTTCATGAACGTCTCGTTGGCCGCGGCGCCGTGTACCAGGCTGGCGACTACAGTGTCGGAAGCCCAATCATCGGCAGCGCTTTGGCTGTAGGCTGAGTATAGACTCAGGTCACTATCCATGTGCGCTGCGATGGAGCCTTTCAGGGGGTTGAATGTGTCCTGACCTTCAACCGATCCCATCAGACTCAACCAGGCAAGCACAGCATCGCGGTTGGGTGCACCCTGGGGCAGGCCGAAAGAGTCAGAAAGTGCTACGAAGACACCATCTGTGCCAGGAGCAGGAGCCCAGGCGTAGTCTTCGTTGGGGACTAATTCTTTGGTGGTTTCGAAGTAGCCATTGGCCCAGTCGCCCATCTCGTTGAATGCGGCTTCGCCGTTGATGACCATATCGCTGGCCTGTTGCCAGGAGAGGGTGGTGGCATCTTCGTTGGTGCATTCCAGGATTTGGCCGAATGTTTCCCAGGCAGCCACGACATCGTCGTCTGTCCAGGCTTTTTCGCCAGTCCAAAGGGCATTCCAGCCGTCTACGCCCAGTTCTGCGATAGCGACGGATTCCCACAAGTGATTGTGAGTCCAGTTTGCGCCCAGTGACAGAGGCACCACGCCCTGATCTTGCAGGGTGGGGCAAACGGTCAGGAAGTCGTCCCAAGTTTCAGGAACTTCAACGCCCCACTCTTCCAAATTCTGCGGGATGTACCAGAGAACGTTGGAGCGGTGGATGTTGACAGGGACGGACCAGATGCCATCTTCGGTGCTCATCAGGTCAAGTAAGCCCTGGGGGTATTTCTCAAGCCAGCCATTTTCTTCGTACAAGAAGGTTAGGTCTTCCATTGTGCCTTCGGCCACCCAGGTGCCGATCAACTCTTGTCCAGCGTGAACCTGGAAGGTATCGGGTGGGTCACCGCCTAACATGCGGGTTTTGAGTACGGCTTTGGCGTTGACGCCAGAACCGCCCGCAACCGTAGCATTGACGACTTCGACGTCGGGATATTTCTCAGCGTATAGGTCGATGAGCGCTTGGAGCGCGGGGCCTTCATCGCCAGCCCACCAGGAGTAAATCTCCAGCTCGCCACTTGGGGCTGCTGCTTCCTCTTCGGGAGCGGCTTCTTCAGCTTCGCCAGCAGGCCATGAAGCGTCAATTTCGGCGAGGACGGTGTCGGCGTCAGCGGTGCCGGAGAAGTAATCGGTCATACCGGTCCAGAAGGAGCCAGCGCCGACTTCACCGGGCATCAGGTCAGAACCATCAAAGCGTACACTGGTTGCTTCGGAAACGAGTTTGGCTACGCCGC
>JAYELX010000143.1:0-4194 GCA_034717875.1 Chloroflexota bacterium
GGGGCCTGGTTCAACTCGTCGCGCAGGAGGCGCCACTGGGGCATGAATTCGTCCATATAGGCGACGAAGCGCTCGTTGTGCAGGCGCTCTAGCAGATGCACTATCTCGTGGACGACGATGTATTCCAGGCAACGGGGCGGCTTTTTGACGAGTTCGAGGTTGAGCCAGATGCGGCCAGCCTCAATGGTGCAGGAGCCCCATTTGGTCTTCATGCGTTTGACGCCCCAGTCGGCGACGTCCACGCCGACGATGGGTTCCCATTTGGCGATCAGGGGCGGGATGGCGGCCTTGATCTGATGGCGATACCAGGCCAGCATGACGCGCTCCCGTTGCAGTGTGTCGCTGCCTGGCCGGACGTAGAGGTCGAGCGTGGTCTTGTTGCGGACGATGACCTGGGGGGGCGCGTCGTGATAGACCACGTTGAGCAGGTAGCGGTCGCCCCAGTAGTAGTGGCTCTCGCGGTAGATGTATTCGCGCGCCGATTGCCGTTCTTGGCCCTGGAACTCGGCGCGGTGGCGCTTGATCCAGGCCAGTTTGGAGATCACGGCCAGACGCACGGCCTCATCATCCACCAGCAGCGGCGCAGCCACGCGCACCCGTCCGCCAGGGGGATAGACCGCCAGGTGCATATTTCTGATATCCTTGCGCACTACGTCTACAACCAGGTCGCTGATCGTGATCTGGTGCATCTCAATACTCCCGCTGATTTGTGACTAGCTCGAAAACGCGCTCAACTTCGGCCTCATCGTCCACGTGCTGGTGGATGGCGTATTTGACTTCACGTTCTTTGATTTTGTTACCGCGCCACCCATCTTTTTTGGTCTGGCGGATAGCGTCATCCAGAGCCAGGGCTAGGACTTCATCATTGTCGAGGTTATCGTACAGGGCGCGTCTAGCGGATGTGTCGAGGCTTTCAGGGTAGGCTGCCCCACTGGCGGCTGGGTTATGCACCTGGCGAGTTAGTTCCACCACTTTGGCCAGGTATTGCTTGTATTCCAAAGCATCGTTCTTGCGTTGTTGGATCAGTGTATCGAGCAGCGTCGACATGCGCTCGTAGTATTTCGGGTTGATGGGGTTTTCGTCAATAATCACTCGGCGCACGTTGTTCTCGATGGTTTCAGCCACAGCTTCCGGGTTGTTTCGGATACCCTCTGGCAACTCATTCACCGCTGCCTCACCTCGCTCCACCACAAGTTGAATCAGGCTCATATCATCAAAAGCCGAAATGGTCTCACTATCCTCGGCACGAATGTAGCTATCGAGGAGATGGCGCATGGCCGGTTCATAGCTCTTGAGATCAATATAATCCCCACTGGATAATTTGACCTCGCCGCGTACTTTTTCGTAATGCTTCACTTCCTGTTTGACCTGTGCTATTTCCTCCGGACTATAATCCGCTTCGGGCATCTCGTTGGCCAAGTTAGCATAAGCGCGAACCAAGGAAGCCGTGTACTTGTAGAGTGCGATCCGTTTAGGTTCGTTGTCTTTAAGTGCGTCTTTGTCGGTAGTATCTTGGGTGCAAAAATAACGCAAATAATCTGGCGTGTCTTTAGGTGGTTCGACAGGTTCACAGAGTGCCTTGATAGTCTCGCGAGCGTCTTCCAATCGTTCCCGCCCCTTTTCCAGACGGTCGGTCAACAGCCCAGCCACATCCTCCTCGTCATAGCCATCCAGCGCTTCTGAGGTGTAATCGTGGATCGACTTCTCCAGGCTCTTGAACAGGTCGCGGTAGTCAATGATATAGCCATATTCTTTGTCTTCGCTATCCAAGCGGTTGACGCGGCAGATGGCCTGGAAAAGCCCGTGGTCGCGCATGGGCTTGTCGATGTAGAGATAGGTGGCCGGGGGCGCGTCAAAACCGGTCAGCAATTTGTCCACCACGATCAAGAGTTTCATCTGCCCTGGCTCGTCGACGAACTTCTTCTTGACCTCGCGCTCAAATCTTTCCACGCGCGACATGACCTGGTCTTCGGGTTGGTTGAAATAGTCGGCCAGCATTTGGCGGTAGATGCTGTATTGGCGCAGTTTTTCGGTCATCCCCTCGCCGGTCTCTTCTCCCTTGATGTCATAAATGGACGGCTTGTAGGATGTGACGATGGCGCACTTTTCCAGACCGCTAGCCACGAACAACTCGTAATAACGGCAGGCCTGGTAGATGCTGCCAGAAATCAGCATGGCGTTGCCGCGTCCGCTTTTCAGGCGATCCTTTAGCTCAATATCCAGCATGATTTCGGACACAATTTGTTCCAGGCGTGACTTGGAACTGAGCACCCTTTTCATGGTGCCCCAACGTTGCTTGAGCTGGGCCAGGGCCACATTGTTCAGACCTTTGGTCTTGGCCTCGAACCATTGGTCAATTTTCTTCTGGGATGCGATAGTCTGTTCAACATCGCGGGCCTCGTAGCGCAAATCAAGGATAACTTCGTCCCTGACAGCTTCGTCGAACTTGTAAGTGTGAATATAGCTGCCAAAGACTTCAAGGCTGCTCTCTTTGTCATCTTTGAGCAACGGCGTGCCGGTAAAACCGATAAACATGGCATTAGGGAGAATTTCTTTCATGGCGGCGTGAAGTTTGCCTGACTGGGTGCGGTGACATTCATCCACATAGACGTAGATGTCGCCCTGGGCGTGGAAGTCGGGCGGCAGGCTGCGCCGCACTTCGGTGATGTAGCCCTCCACGTCGCGCCCCGCGTCGGCCTGGTTGCCGAACTTGTGGATCAGGGAACACATTAGCCAGGGGGTGGTTGCATTCAGCTTGGAGACCAAGTCTTGACCGCTGGTGGTGCGGTAAATCTCTTCGTTGACGCCCAAAAAGACTTTCTCGATCTGGTCGTCCAATTCGGTGCGGTCGGTGATGATAAGGACGCGGGCATCGGGGACGTGCTCGCGCATCCACTTGGTCAACCAGACCATGACCAGACTCTTCCCACTGCCCTGCGCATGCCAAATGATGCCGCCTTCCCGCTGACGGACACGTTTTTGAGACGCCTTTACCCCAAAGTATTGACTGTGGCGGCAGATTTTTTTCGTCCCCGCGTCGAAGACGATAAAGTCGTGGATGATCTCCAAGAGGCGTTCTTTGTTGCAGAGTTGGGTCAGGTGACGATCCAGTAAAGACGCAAAATCTTGCGTCTTTACGGTATTCGATTCTTTCCAGGTCAGGTAGTATTTTTCTGGGGTTTCGATGACGCCGTAGCGCAGGCCCTGAGTATCGTTGCCTGCCATGACGAGTTGCATCGTGGCGAAAAAGGGCTGAATAAAGTCTTTTTTCTGGTTGTCCAGGTTCTGGCGGATGCCCTCGCTCACTGAAACGATGGAACGCTTGAGTTCCAAGACGCCTAAAGCAATGCCGTTGACATACAGCACCACATCAGGCCGTTTGGTGTTGACGCCGGTAATGGTGACCTCTTCGGCGACCGCAAAATGATTGCTAAGCGGTTCTTCCCAATTTATCAGTTTTACGGTTTGGACATTTTCACCCACATCGGGGCGAACCCGGACGCCATAGCGCAATAGACTATAGACAGCTTTGTTAACGTCATAGAGGCTCTTAGATTGGTCACCCGCGGCCTGGTCTAGCTTATACAGAGCGCGGGTAATGACCTCGTCTGCGTAACCCTGTTTGGCTAAAAATGCCCGCAGATATTCTTCTTCGATGTTGCTGTTGCCCTTACGCGATTCCCAATTGCCGAGATAGTCGTAGCCCAGATCTTCCTGAAATAATTTGACGACGCGGTTTTGGGTTTTGCGTTCTAGTTGGCCGACGTTGCTCATAATTAAACCTTATTCAACTTGAAGCTGACCTGATAGCGATAAAATTCAATCTCTGGCACCATTGCCAAAGCCCTCTGAATATTCTGGTCGTCGTCCATAGCAATGATGATGCCTTTCACGCTTTGGTCATCCTTGGCCAACTCCTCTTTTACATAGCCCATGTAACGCAGAATTTGACCCACAACGGCGTCGCTGGCACACCCTCTCTTCAACTCAATTACCAGCAAGGTTTGTTTATCCTTACTAATGGCGAGAATGTCCATACGTCCGGTGTCGGTAGGATATTGTTGCCCGGTGTACTTGCCGTCTTCATCGTCATCTTCCTCGTAGACGTCGTATTCTTTGGCCAGAGCGGTCTGCGCCCAGTTTCGGATCAGGAAATCCTCAAGGTATTTTTCTAAGATCTCCAAATGCTTTTGA
>JAYELX010000144.1:0-4193 GCA_034717875.1 Chloroflexota bacterium
ATCTGTAATATGGTGCGCCGCCTCTTCCCAAATCCACTCTGGGGGTATACGCGGAATATTCCTTTTGTTCTTAGCCAAATAAACAGCTTCTAATAGAGCATATCCAAATTCTTTATAGCTTTTTCGCTTCGATTCTCGTCTATACATAACAATTTCTCCCTCTTCTCTTAATTTCTCCGGCACGAGAGAAGTTCTTGTGGCATATTACAAGCATAACCGCATTGCGTTTCACAGCAAAGCAAATCATCCAATTCTACCACTCTATTAGGAGGCAGCTTTATGAGCATCAAGCATCAAGACGATGAACTAAATCCCAATGAACGAGAGCGTGTTGACAAGTTCTCACGTGACTTAGCGCTGGCACTAAATCGAATATTAGATGTTTCCAACCAGCCGCCCAATTCGATCAAAGTACATTCTGTTCCAACTATAAAAAAGGAGAACGACAAATGACTACATTAAATCAAAAAATCCCCTGGCAGCCTCGTACTCAAGAAGAGTTGCTGACCTTTCTCAAATCCCTGCAAAACGAAGGTGATGCTAATTTTGGCCCTGCAGCAGATGACCACATCGTAGCAGGAATCTATACCCGCAAGTCGCGCATTATCCCTGGCCAAAAGGATTACTCCATGGATTTCCAGGCTGATGATGCCGAAGCTCATGCCCTCCGTCAGGAATGGACAATTTATGACATTTACGCAGACCCCCAAAAAACTGGACGCAATGGGAAGCGGAAAGATCTGATCCGTCTAAAACGAGACATCCTTGCCGGGCGCATTGACGTGGTAGTCATCCACCGCATTGATCGTTTGTATCGCAATCTGGCCGGTTTGCTCGGCTTTGTGCAGCTTCTGATCGAGCATGATGTCCGTCTGGTATCGGTGACAGAACAAATCGACACAAGCACACCCTGGGGCATGCTTATACTTCAAGTCCTGGGCGCACTGGCCGAAATGCTCGTACGCCAGACCAGCGAGCGCGTCCGCCGGATGAAAGATGCTCGCGCCCGGAAAGGGTTGCTCAATGGACGCTTGCCTCTGGGTTATTGCAAAGGCAATTGTTCCGAATGCACCCACCCCAACGGGGAAGATTATTGTCCAAACTACGGTCAGGACGATATCGGGGATGGTAAAGTGCCAATCAAACACCCCGTTGATCAACATGCGATTCAGTTGATCCACAACCTTTATGCCCATGGAATGAGCTACAAGAGAATCGCCGTTTATCTCAACACATCCACCTTCGATCTGCCCAACGGAGAGATCGCCAAGTTCCGCACGCAGGGCATCCCAGGCTACAAGCCCCCAGCTCCGTTCGGTCGCGACAGTATCCGCAAAATTATCACTAATCCCACCTACGCCGGTTTGGTTGCCCAGTATGAAAGACCCCCGCTGGATATGAGTTTGGATTAGGTTTATCAAAAAGGGTTAACGTGGAATAGTGGGGTTGCCAGCCAGACCTCCGAGATTTTGTCAGCTGCGTAAGCGTAGACATTGGCCTGTGGAAGCAGTTTTGCATCCCAAGTACGGTCTTCGACGGAAATCTCGGAGGTCTTTACCCCACTAATGCACGAAGAACTATCAAAAACGAGTGGAGATAATATGAGCCAAAAAACCAATAAACATGCCCTCATAGCAACTTACGAAGGTCAACACAACGCCATCGTTTCCGATCAACTTTTTCTTCGGAACCAGGAACGCAGAAAAGCGCGGCGCTCCAATCCGGGCAATTCGAAGCGAAAACGTCGTGTTTATCCCTTGAAAGGTGTGGGCAAATGCTGGGAATGTCTTGAATGCCTGGGAGAAATTGTCGGTTTGCGCGGCTCCACTGGTGGGCGCAACAGTTATCCACTTTACCGATGCGGGGCCAAGCAAGACCGCGGTATGTCCCGAAAGCGCGCCTCGAAAACTACCGTACAGGTCGCTCTTGATAACGCTGATCTAGAAATCAACCAAAGGATTGACATAGCTGATTGGAGCGCACGCCACCATACCCTGAAAGAAACAAAAATCATGGCGGAGGTAGAGAAGCTGTTGTTCCGCTTCGATATCCCTGATGAATGGTTCCGTCCAATCCTGGCGTATACTAAATTCCCCGATGGGATGCTGCACATTGAAGCGCAAATCCGAGAATTACGGAAGCGTCAATCGCACGTTGAGAAATTTTATCGTGCTGGCAAGATCGACCTGGCAACACTACAATCCGATCGGGCCAGGCTGCAAGCCAAGATCAATGCCCTTTGGCATACGTCTCTTGGTGATACCCAAGAATTGGAGACATTACTGGTTGATTTTTCTGAAATTTGGGAACTACTGAAACCCTTCGAGAAAAACAATTTACTAAATTTGATCTTCGAAGGTTTGTTTTTCGATGGTCAGGGCCGCCTGCGTTGGATTTTGGCTCACTCCCCTTTCGACCGTCTGCTAGGCTTGCCGGAAGGCGGGTTGATGCTGGAAGCGTAGGCCCAACAATTCACCCCGTATGTTTTAGGACATACGGGGTGTTTTTGTTTTTAACCCTATCTACACACAACACTTTAGGCACTTTCATCAAAATACTGCGCCAACAATGTGCGAATGGCCTGGGCTACTTCTTTACGGACGCCCGGATCAGGGATTTTGGCAACGTCCATGGCCACTTCTACCGCTTCGGGGGGCAGGTTTTCGGCGCTCTCGGTATGAATATCGAAAACCTTCAGCCGCGGCCATCCAGCTAATATGATTAGCTCATTGGGATTGATTTCGAAGTGGTCGGCAAACAGAACACAAGTTGTGATCGAGGGCCGTTGCCCGCTGCGAATGCGGTTGATGGACTGATGGTCCAAACCCGCCCCCAATGCCGCCTCGCGTTTAGACTCATTGCGCTCCGCTATCAATTCCATAATGCGGTCTATCAGCGGCTGCGGTTTATAATTTTCTCTACTACTTCGCCGTCGTGTCGGTCCAGGCGGTTTAGAAACCATGTTTGCCTCCATTAAATAGGTATAATTAACTTTCTGTTGTAACATTGGTGACAAGATTATATCCCAAAACGGAGGCAAATATGAAAAAGGCATCTTTACGCGCGGTTGGGTATCGCCGCGTTTCCATGAGCGAACAGGTCAAAGGGCATAGTTTGGATGCCCAGACCAATAACATTCAGCGGTTTATAGAGCAACAGGATTGGGAGTTGATCGAAATCTACACCGAAGCTGGCCGCTCGGCAAAAAAGGGCAGCCATCGCCCCACTTTGGATCAGTTGATGAAAGACGCCCAGGCCAGAAAGTTCGACGTTGTCGTTGTTGATAAAATCGACCGTTTCTACCGGCATCTCAACAGCTTGCTCACAGCTTTGGATAAACTTCACCAACAAGACGTGTCCTTTGCTTCGGTAAGAGAAAAGTTGGATTTCTCTACTCCGTGGGGGAAGCTGATGCTCACCGTGTTGGGGATGCTGGCCGAAATCTATATCGACAACCTGAGGCAAGAAACGCGCAAGGGCAAGCTCCAGCGCGCTCGCGATGGATTATGGAATGGAAACATCCCCTATGGTTACTGCCGCGGGTTATGCTCCCAATGCAATGATCCCAATGGGAAAGGCTATTGCCCCGAGTATGGCAATCCTGACAAAAGTAGAGATGATGTTCTCATTCCCCACCCCATCGAAGGCGCAGTGGTCAAAAACGTCTTCGATTGGTATCTGAGCGGTGATTACTCTGATGGTAAAATCGCTGATAAGCTCAACTCATCCTATCATCACTTCCCGGATGGAACAAAATTGCCATTACGCCACAAAGGCGCACCGGGACGCACGAAGCCAGGCAAGTTCAGCACAGATTATGTGCGCGGCATTTTGGGGCGCATTTTCTACACAGGCAAAGTTCCATATTATGGCCGCACCAAAGACGGGAAATCCCGCAGGTATAAAAAACCGAAGCTCTTCGAAGGCCAGCATCCAGCCCTTGTAGCTGAAGTCACGTTCAATGAGGTTCAGGAATTACGGGCTACATTAGCTCCAATCCCCAGAAGTCGCTGCGGTACAAAGTCTCGCGTCTACCCTCTTACCGGCGTGTTGCATTGCGCTTATTGTGGTGGTCCCTTCCGCGGCGGCACTGGCCGTAAGGGACGGCGATATTACCGAGATGCTAATCAAATCAAACGGGTCAGAGATTGTCCCCAGCCTTTGGCCAAGGCATATAAGACCGAGAACGATCT
>JAYELX010000145.1:0-4176 GCA_034717875.1 Chloroflexota bacterium
CATGATCACAGCAAAACCCGCCGCGGGGAGCCAAATATCCACTCCGGGCACGGTGCAAAAAAGCAAGGGCTGACGAAAAGATTCGACAAAATAATAAAGCGGATTGCAGCGAAAGATCCAATGCCAGCGTTGGGGGACAATCTCGATGGGGTAAATGATCGGCGTTGCATAAAGCCAAATTACCAGCATCACATTATAAACTGGCAGCATATCGGCGAAATAAACCGCAGCCGTGGAGAGCAGCAAACCCAATCCCAATGAGAATGTGGAAACTAAAAACATAGACAGCGGCCAGGTTAATAAGGCCAAACTCGGCTTGACCCCCAGAGCCAGCGCAATCACCAGCAGCGGGAGCAGCGAAAACAAATAATTGATCAGTCCCGTGCCAACAGCAGAAACAGCAAAAATTGACTTGGGAATATAAATGCGTTTCAGCAAATCCCCGCTCCAGATTATCTCACCCATGGCTGCGCTCGTCGTCGTCGAGAAGAAAATCCAGACAAGTTGACCGCTGAGCACGTAAACGGGAAATTTCTCGATCTGGACGCGGAAAACTTGCGAGAACACAATTGTGAGCACGATCATGGTCAGAAGCGGGTTCAAGATAGTCCAGGCCACACCTAAAACCGAACGCTTGTAGCGAGTTTTGATCGAACGGACCACAAATTGCAGCACCAGCTCGCGATAGGCAATCAGCGCGCAGATTTCTTCCAGCAATGGATGCACTATCTTCGCTGAATCATAGTATTGAGCAGAAAATCTTTTCACGAGTATATATCTCCGTTGATGAAATGGTTGTTCGGACTTCACCACGTGCGGGAACGTGCGCGTCCGAACGGTCTCACGTGTCCGAACATTCGCCCCGATGGTGGCCACTCAGGCGATATACGCTCAGGCGATGCCCGCCCAAGCGACTCCCACCCAAGCGACGCCCGCCCGAGATGCCCGCCCAAGCGACGCTCACCCAGGCATAAATGCCAGGGCTAATATCGCAAAGGCCTACGGCCTGAATGTTTAGCCCAGTAGGGCTTCGCATAATTAGCGCGGTGGTTCACCACCGTGCGGGCGTGCGGGCCCGCGGGTACGCGAGTACGCGGGCGTGAGGGCGTGCTAACATTCGGACGCGCGGGCACCACTCAGTGCACCTGCTATTTTAACATTTACCCAAAAATCTTGTGTCTTCGAGACTTTGTTATGAGCATCTTAAGGCAAAAATCGATAGACATAAACTTGCCTGTGGGCATATTCTAAACGCGTATATTTTTCGAAAAACTCCTTGTTCAGGGCTGGGGCTAGATATATCTCTGGGCGGTGATTTTGTTCCGGGGGATAGATGAGCAAATAATCATATTTTTCACGCGCCAGATTGGCGGCAAGTTGCTCCGCCGTGTCAGCTTGATGCAGGGCCTGGTAAGCGCGTTTGGAAAAGAAAACCCCGTGAATCTCCGCATTTGTATAATACCTAAGTTCATTGCCCACCGAAAAAACTTTGGGGCTGCCGCGCTGGTCGAGAAACTCGAATGCGCCATGAACTGGCAAAACTCGTTCGACAAACGCTTGTGGTTGCTCCTGCCCCAACCATACTTGAAAAGGATAGCGTTCCGGAATCTCCCACCAGCGCACGGTGAAGGCCAAGCGGGTGGAAAAAACGTAGATCAAGCCCAGAGCGACCAACGCTGCGCCGGCTGCTTTCCGCCACGAAAAAAGCATCCGCCCCAAAGTTTCTATATTCATCGCCGCCAGCACGCTGATCAAACCGTAGAGCGGCAGCAAGTAGCGGGCATGATGAGCAACCGTGAATAAAAGGCCCGTGGCTGCAAAACAACCAAGAAAGATAATACCATAGAGCCACTTTCTTTCCCGACGCCGAGGATACCACCCATACAGCCAGGGCAAACTTAACCAGGGCAGCGCGCCCAGAACAGCGCCCGGCGATTCGTGATAATAGCTATGCGAGTCGGCCATGCCCAGCCAGGGAAAGGCCAAAAAATACTTACTGGTTTCGGGGTCTGCTTTGATAGAGAAAAATGATTGCGTGAACCACTCTGTGCTCTTGAAGATACTATTGTAATTGGGAAAGATGGGGTTGCCCGTCCAAATCCAATCACGGATCAGCCAGGGGCATGTCAGCAGCACAGTTGGCAAAATCAAGGCGGACACAGCAGAAAAAAACGCCGTGGAAATCCCACAATCCAGATATAGCTTCACGAGCAATATCCCCATCAAAGGCATCAGCAGCAAAAAAGCCGTTATTTTTACCCCTATGGCCAGTCCAGAGAAAATTCCTATAAGCAGCAGCCAGCGGCTATTGCTGTCTTCTATCCAAATCAAAGCGGCATAAATCGCAGCGGTGATAAACACGGCGATAAAAATATCGATATAAGTCGTCGCGGCTTCAATGCCGACGATGGGCAAAGAAGCAAAAATCAGGGTGGCGATGATGCCGGTGGCGCGGTTTTTGATTTTTATACCCAGAAAATAGACCTGAATTGTGAGCAGCACCCCGGCAGAGAAATTGATCAAGCTCGGCAAAGGCTGGTCACCCAGTAGCAGCGCGATGGTGTAGAGCATTTCGCCGTAATGAGCATAATAGGTTTGGACAGATTCGGGCAGCTCGACCATGCGCCCGGCTTGAATATAGCGAGCCGGAACCGCGAGATGATAACTGACCGAATCATAGCGAACGGCCGGGGCTAAGGACCACAAAAAGCTGCCTGCGGCAACAATCACCAACAGGCTTATGGCCAGGTTGCCCAGCCACGAATTTGAGCGCAAGAACAAAGAAGTACGGCTGCGTTTGCGCGCCAACGCAGAACGAAAATGAAGCCAATACTTCCAAAATCCCCCCAGCGTGATAATCACAAACAAAACATAATAAATCCATTTTTGATAAAGCCCGATCAAGCCCAATCCCAGGGTGATGGCGGCGAGTGCGCCCCAACCCAGAGGGAAGGCAAGAACAGCTCTCTCCCCGCTGGAAAGACGCTGTGCTGGGATAATCATGCCGATGAAAAAATCGCCCACCACCCAACTCACGCCCAAAAACCAGGCCAGCAGGAGCAAGCTCACACCAATGTAGGTGGTTTTCAGAGCGGCCAAAACAATTACCCCCCCAACGAAACAGGCCAAAACAGCGCTCCAACGGATTTTCCCCAAGCTAAGCAGTAAGCCGACGAAAACGAAAACACCCAAATAGCCCCACGCCAGGAACGTGTCGCTGGAATAAGAAACATAGGGTGCAGCGGGATGCAAAAAAACATCCACCGAGAAGTAAATGCTCAGCACAAGTCCAAGCACCACGCCTATAACCCCCAACCCAAAGCCGATGCGCTTTCTGTTAAATATTGTCATTGTAACTTTAGGTCTGGTTCAAATCAGCTCAGCTTACTTTTTACCATTACCTTTTATTTTTCTCTGCCAACTTCTGTTTGTGAAATTTCATTGCTTGTCGGCTGATTTCTTCTCCACTTAATCCTGCAAATATATTTTGTCTCCATTTAGTGTAATCAAAATTTTCTCGTTGGATTAAAGCTATAAATCTTTCAGCCTCTACCAAACCGAGATGCTGGCTCAAGATACTAAAACCTAAAGTTTTAATTTCTGCATCTGCATACAGGCGCATATTTTCTTTTCCTTATGAAGTGAACATAGTGTACATCAATAATTGTACCATTTCCCCTTTTTTATATAAAATGAACCATGCCCAAAAATTTTTATAACCCCGCGGTATCATCTCGAAAAGTAGGGGCAATTTAGCTGTGAACAGTTTTCGCGAAGCATACTCTTGCCGTGCACGCCTTCGGGGGGAGTGCCTGACCGAGTCACCCACGCACGGTCAGGAGACCGGCTACAGCAGGGAGACCGGCTCGAGCTGTGATCCGCGTTCTATTTACTGGGGGCATGAACGCTTACAAAACACTATTCCACGTTTCGTGAAATTTACCTCAACCGCTCAATCAAAGGCTGGGTTGTTTTCTCCCAAGCCGCCGCGGCGACGAATTCGCGAACACCTTCATCGTCGGCAACAGCGTCCGGGGCGGCCAGCGCGGCGTCGATCTTTGCGGCGAAATCTTCCGGCTCGCCCGCGGTCGCTACACCCGGCCAGGCCAATATCTCCCGCAGCGGCGTGGCCACAACCGGCTTGCCCATCGCCAGGTATTCCAACACTTTTAGCGG
>JAYELX010000146.1:0-4173 GCA_034717875.1 Chloroflexota bacterium
CCCGTTTCGTTCCCAGGCGTGCCAGTTGTTATTGGTATTATTACCTTCGACTTGATGCGAGGATGTGGCTGTACCCCACAAAAAACCTTTTGGAAAATGAAACGTCGCTTGTGCCATGGTAGTCTGAGTGGTCTGATAGTCTGATTAGTCTAACTGGTCATGCCTACTTGCCATATTGTAGCCTGTGGACGTGGTTTTGACAAACTCAGAACGTTTATGTGGTATCTTTAAGTAATTATATCTTAGGACTTATGCAGTTCGCCGGTTCGCTCTGCGCCCCTGTAGGGGCAAGCTTGTCGAAACCAGCGAACTGCGGCCGAAAATGGTAATTTCGACAAGCTTGCCGAGGCACACCAATGGGTGCACACCGTGTGGCAAAGCAAACCAGCGTTTTCTTTGATAGGTGCGTAAGTCCTAATGGGTCTCTGGGATTTTGCGTGGGTGGTTCACCAAAATATAATTATTTAGTAACTGCTCAAAATGTTGGTGGTGTTGTCTAGCCCGCTTGAGCGGGCTTCGTAGCTTAGCACGGTGCGTTAACGCCCGTGCGGGATTGGCTAACCGCTAATAGTGTTGATGATTTTATGAAGCAATTATTGATTCTGCGCTGCCCGCAGGGCGGTAAACCGACCGTGCTAATATTGCAAAGTCCATTCGGACTAGAGGATAAGTGAACTGTTCTTGTACAAACCAACAATATTTTGAGCAAGTACATTATTTACCATAGATTATACGGAAAATTTTGAATTTTTGCTTTTCTTTGTGTTCCTTCGTGGTAAAAAAAATACACCACCACGCAAACTCCTAAAGAGCTGTCCTAATCTATTTCGATTCATACTCTGTGGAAAAAAGGTAAGTGATAAAAGATTTAGCGTGAGGTGACAGTCACCGATAAAATCGATGTACATCTTGAATCGTCTTGCTAACCTGCGTGTCTTCTGTAACAAGACACTTTTGAAGGTGACTGTCACCTGTATTCAACACTTATCGTATAATCCCATCAAAATAAACTTATGGCGCATACAATTTTTCTTGCATTAGGTACAAACTTAGGAAACCGTCAAGCCAATTTACTAGCGGCACTTGCGGCCTTGCCTCCAAAGGTGCGCGTGATAGCAGCATCCCCGATTTACGAAACAGCCCCGTGGGGATATACACATCAACCCGATTTCCTTAACCAGGTAGTTCAAGCCAGAACGGATTTGACCCCTCAGGCATTGTTGTCTTTTCTCAAAAATATCGAAGATCAGTTGGGACGGGAACCAACTTTTCGATATGGCCCGCGGGTGGTAGACTTAGACATCCTCCTTTACGAAGATTGGATAGTGGATAAACTCAACTTGGTGATACCGCATCCACGTTTGCACGAACGCTCTTTTGTGCTCGTTCCCCTGGCAGATATAGCCTCCGCTTTGCGTCACCCGCTGTTGGGCCGTACTGTGGAAGAATTATTGATAGATGCCGGCAGAGATGGTGTCAAACTATTTAAGAGTCCGCGCAGCTAGATTATTTTTTGGTAGTGATAAAAATTTTTACGCGAGGTGACAGTCACCAATAAAATCAATACATACTCTGAATCGTCTCGATTACCAGCATGTTTTCTTTAACAAGACACCTTCGAAGGTGGCTGTCACCTGTGTTCATTTGTGTTCATTATAATCATTACTTATCTTGTATACTCAGCACGGTCACAAAGTTTCGTTTTTGTAAACCGTATATTTTCAAGAATCCGGGGCAGGATTTTAAAACGCACCAACCGGTCAGCGGATACATATCGGATTAGCGGATAAACGCCACAGTTCGCGGACTCATCCGCTTGCCACGGGCACGCAAAGCGATCCGCTACCCATCCGCTTGCCAACGGCACGCAGAGTGATTCGGTTTGAAAAACCACCCCTACTTTTACCGTGTTCTAATGAAATGAAAGGCTATGCCCGTTGTCAGTATAAGCGTTCAGGCCTCTCTGTTTTTGAACCACATGCGAAGCACGCCTTAGGCGGGGCACAAAGTACACGCAGAAGATGAAAAGTCAAGTGTATTTGTTCGAGTTTTGTGTCTTTTTTTAGCTTTACCTTTGTGTACTTCGTGTACGTTGTGGTAAACGGGCCTCCCCCCTGAACTCCTTATCTTTTCACTTGATTCTATGATAATTCTGATTCCAATTTTACTTTTGTTTCTAATCCCAGTAGCGATCCTGGCGCTAAACCAAACGCAAGTTAGAATTGGTTATAATTGGTTTTTGGCTTTGGGCGCTGCTTTCTTGGCCTGGTTGCTATTTTTGATCGCGCGGGCGCAGCTGCCTTTGACCATCGAGTTGATTAATTGGGAAGCTGATGGCTTAGTTTCAGTCCCCTTCATGTTACTGCTGGATGAAACCTCCTGGGTTTATGCTGTTGTGGTTACCGCTCTTCCTCTAGCAGTGTTACTGACTGATGTTGTCCAATCAAGTGAGAATGATTCGCGTGCCTGGGCTTCTAGCCTGGTAATAACAGGGCTAGGTTTGCTGGCAATTTTAGCGGAAAACCCGCTCACATTGTTGTTTGCTTGGGCAACTATGGATTTATCAGAAATGTTGATACTGCTTAGGCGGGTCTCGGATAGTGAGAGTCGTGAAAGAGTAATTGTAGCTTTCTCCGTTCGGGTTGCTGGGATTTTGCTTGTACTTTCCGCAGCCATGAGAGCGCGTTTTCAGGGTGTCTATCTAAGTTTCGAATCCTTCCCCCCATCCATTGGGTGGTATTTACTGTTGGCTGCCGGTTTACGTTTAGGTGTATTGCCCCCCCATCAAGCTTTCTTTCAAGAACCACCATTGCGCAGAGGGCTAGGAACCATCGTACGCCTGGTTCCTGTGGCGAGCAGTTTGGTACTTCTGGCGCGGGTGGCCAGCGTTGGTGTGCCTCAAAAATGGGAACCATATTTACTCGTTATAGCTGTGATTGCTGTGTTGTACAGTAGTATTGCTTGGGCACGCGCCGAAAACGAACTAGATGGACGTCCCCATTGGATTCTAGGTCTGGCCACGCTTTCGTTAGTAGCGGCTGTGCGCGGATTGCCTGAGGCATGTATAGCTTGGGGCTTGGCGCTGATTGTGTCGGGCGCAACACTCTTTTTGATGTCGTTACACGCGCGGCAGAGCTTGGTTCTGGGAATAGCCGGGCTTATGAGCGTATCAATGCTTCCCTTTACACCCCATTGGCAGGCCGTGGCGATTTATCAGAGTTTGAATAGCGTCTTTGTGGTGATTTTTATATTAGCACACGCTTTTTTATTATTTGGATACCTTCGGTATGTTTTCCGCAAGCTCTTGAAAGTTGATGACGCTGCCCCGTGGATGTTGATTATCTATCCTCTTGGATTGGCCCTATTACCGTTGACTCATTGGCTAGCAGCATTTCTTGGGGGTGGGATTTCTCTGCCTTATACTTCGATATACGCCCTACCGTGGTGGGGGGGGATACTTGCATTGGGGCTAACTGCTGTCTTGATACTCATCAGCCGTAAAAAAGGGATTATTCTTCCTCGGGCCATTACTGTAATCCGACGCGGATTATCCCTCCAGTGGTTGTATCGTTTCTTATGGCGGTTTTATCGAACTATGAGCAGGTTGTTCTCTGCTATTTCTCAAATATTGGAAGGCGAGGGCGGCGTTTTATGGGCATTGTTGCTTTTGCTCCTTTTGATATCTGTTATGAGGCAGTGGGGAGGAGAAAGACAGCCGTGACGATAACTACTATTGCACCTTTATCTGCTGTATGGGTGGGAATTACCGCCGCGATCATTTTGATCAGCCGGGACTGGCGCGTGAGTATCAGCGCTCTTGGTGCTCAGTACGTTGGCATATTTATTCTTGTTGCCGTGGTCTGGCCGCTTGAATACGCGGTCATCAAATTGGTGGCGGGCTGGATTGCTGCTGCTGTTTTAGGCATGGGACTGATGGAACGCCCCGATGCCTGGAAGCAAGAAACGGGCTACGGCTTGAGCGCTGTGTTGTTTCGTGTTTTTATTGCTGGCTTCGTTGTGCTTGTGGTTTTATCTATAGCACCAGATGTGTCTAATTGGATACTTAGTGCCACTCGAAATCAAATTCTGGGCGCATTATTTTTGATTGGGCTGGGCTTATTGCACCTGGGTTTAACCTCCCAACCAATGCGGGTCATATTAGGGTTGTTGACC
>JAYELX010000147.1:0-4167 GCA_034717875.1 Chloroflexota bacterium
TGATCGAAAGCCACCCCCATGATGTGATCATCACCAAAGAAGCCCCCAATTATCAAATCACAGATCGGTAGCGAAAGAGACGCATAAGGAAAAACACAATGTCATCTATTTTACAACTAGTCATCGCTGTTTCTGCATTAATCATTCTGCATGAGTTGGGACACTTCCTAGCTGCCCGCCTGCTGAAGGTGGAAGTAGAAGAATTTGGACTTGGCATCCCCCCGCGACTGCTGACCCTCTTCAAATTGGGGAAAACGGAATACACGCTCAACTGGCTTCCGCTGGGGGGCTTTGTGCGGCTCAAGGGGGAAAACGATGCCAACGAGACGGGGGGGCTGCAATCGGCCAATCCGTGGGCGCGATTAGCAATCTATATCGCCGGGCCGATTATGAATCTGCTCATCGGGATACTTATTTATGCCGTGATATTCACTCAAACTGGCGCTCCTGATCCCACTCAAGTATTAGTCATCGATGTCGCCGCCGAATCTCCCGCCGCACAGGCTGGCCTGGCAGGTGGAGATATAATCACTTATGCTGCCGGGCAAGATATCGATAGCATGTCCAAGCTCCACGATACTATTTATGCTCATTTGGAGGAAAATATAGATGTGACCTACAAGTATGGCGATGAAAGTCATACTGTTTCACTCACCCCCAGAGAGAATCCCCCCGAGGGAGAAGGTTCTATCGGTATCATCATGAGTAATCCAGTCTACCCTATCGGATGGCTAGAATCTATTCCCATGGGCGCCCAAGCAACTTATTACCATACACTGCTCTTGATCACCCTCCCCGGCAAGATTATCCGCGGGGCTATAGCACCAGAACTTGCTCGCCCGGTTGGGTACAAAGGTATGTACGATATATATCAAGACGTAAAAGAACGCGAAACCATCGCCCCAGAATCGCCGATCAATCTCAACGCTTTACATTTTTTCGCCACGATTACTATTTCTCTCGGCATGATAAACTTAATGCCAATCCCCGCGCTGGATGGCGGGCGTATCCTTTTCACATTACCTGAAATCTTGCTGCGCCGCCGCATCCCACAAGAATGGCAAAATATCATCAACACAATCAGCTTCGCTGCCATGATGCTGCTATTTGTCTATATTAACATTCTCGATTTTACAAATCCAATAGAGATTCCCAAATGAATAAAATGCCATCTTTCCCCCAAAAAAGCTTGTTCCAGGAAATATTGGACAACCTGCAAGACCCAGATGCAAACCTGGAGCTGCTACATCTCTACCAACTCTCTGACCTGGAAGGCAAAAGGCTGCAACAACTACAAGCCATCTGGGGAAAAATTCCTGTGCGTAGGCGGAGAATCATATTAGAAAATATGAAAGAGATAATAACTGACAACTACTTATTATCTTACGAAGCAATTAGCCGCATAGCCATAAATGACGACGACGCCCAAACCCGCGCCCTGGCCGCACATTCATTTTTCATCTACGAGACTGAAGAGATTATCCCCACACTGCTCCATAAGCTAGAGAACGATCCGGATAAGGATGTGCGCGCTACTTGTGCATCCAGCTTAGGTAAATTCACCTACCTCGGAGAAATCGAAGAGCTTTCTTCTGAATGCTATCAAAAAATTGTAACTTGCCTTTTAAATATAATGCGCAGCACAGCCCCCAGCATAGTACGCCGTCGGGCCCTGGAAGCCCTCGGATTTGTCGCTCACAAGGACGTTCCAGCACTAATCGAAGACGCCTATCAATCCGACGATACCGATTGGTGCGTTAGCGCATTATTTGCCATGGGCCGCTCATCTAGTAGCCGCTGGAAGTCGAAAGTGTTGCCCATGTTGGATCACCATCTTGCTGCCATCCGTCTCGAAGCTGCCCGCGCTGTCGGCGAAATTTACATCAAGGCGGCCATTCCTTATTTGATAGAGCTTCTCGAAGACGAGAATGATAGTATCCGCAATGCGTCTATCTGGTCGCTCTCGCAAGTGGGGGGAGTAGACGAAGCGGATTTATTGCAACAACTCCTCGAGTATACAGACGACGAAGACGAGACCAGTTTCATCCAAGACGCGCTCGACAACCTGGCTTTTAATATGGAAATGGTATCCCTTGATTTCTCGAACTTCCCCGACGAGAATAACGTTTTTTGAGAAAACTATCTTGACCACATTAACCACCCTCTTCATCAACAATCTGCTCAGCCCGTTGACGCTGGTACCTTTATTGGCTTACCTGGGAGCATGATATGCGCCGGTTCTTTGCCGTAGCCATCACCATTGCAATCTGTTTGGGATTTGCTATCCCCACTCAAGGGCAGGAAGAGATTCCTTTTGATCAGCCTCAGGTGGCTTATAGCTTTGGGGAGGAGTTAATCATCACGACAGAAATCGCTGCTGACATTTCCATCCAAACAATAAAGATTGTCCTGCAGCCCGAGGTGAGTGCGGATTCTGTGGCTGATGAGATATTTTTGACTTCCCCCAATGAGGCTACCTATTCCCGCAACCTGAGTCAAAATCCCCTACCGGCATTCTCACGAATCGAGTATTGGTATCAGGGGGAGTTGGAAAATGGCGACACATTCAGCAGCCAACATTTTAGTTTTGTTTATACGGATAACCGTTTCGATTGGCAATCTTTGCAAACCGAAGAGTTCGAGATTTTCTGGTACGAGGGGGATAGCGATTTTGGACAGCAGATATTGAACACCGCTTATGCTGGGCTTGAACGCATCCGGCAGCATGTGAGCGTACCTGCGCCGCAAAAAGTGGCCTTTTACGTTTACGCCAACGCCACGGAGATGCAGTCAGTCCTACAATTATCGGGGCAGATTGCTACCTGGATTGCCGGTCATGCCAACCCGGCCCTGGGGATGTCTCTGGTGTCGATTCCCGCAGGAACGTCACAATCCGTAGAAATCAAGCGCCAGGTGCCTCACGAATTGACACATATTTTGCTGTATCGAAAACTCGGAGACAGCTACGGCAATTTGCCCCAATGGTTGAATGAGGGGCTGGCATCGACGTCTGAGTTGTCTCCTGACCCCAATTATGCTCTTCTGCTTGAAAAGGCTTACGAACGGAAGATGCTCATTCCGCTGGCTCAATTATGTGATATTTTTCCAACTGATGCAGCAAATTTTCAATTAGCTTATGCCCAATCGGCTTCGTTTACGTATTATTTGCAAACAAAATTTGGCCCCACTGGAATGGAGAATCTGATAGCGGCTTATGCCGACGGATTAGATTGTGAGCGCGGCGTGGAGGTGGGATTGAGTGCAACTTTATCTGAATTGGAAGGGAATTGGCGGCATGTCACTTTCGACGAAAACATGTTCTTTGTGGCGATAAATAACATGTTGCCGTGGGTGTTGATTTTGGCTGTAGTTTTACTTCCCACCCTGGGGCTGGCGTTTGTTGGTAAGAAGAAGAATAATGAAGAAAGGATCTAAAGATGCCCCAAACAAACCAGTCCCGTCTGCACGCTCGCGTGGATGGCCGCGTGCAGGGTGTGGGTTTTCGATATTTCACTCTGGAGAACGCCAATCGGTTAGGGCTAACGGGCTGGGTGCGTAATCGCTGGGATGGCACTGTGGAGGTGGTAGCCGAAGGGAGCAGGAAAAGTCTAATTGCCTTGTTGCAGAAACTTCGTCGGGGGCCAAGACGTTTCACTACTTCCAATGTTGACGAAGAGTGGCAAAAAGCCAGCGGCGAGTTTTACCGCTTTCGGATTCGGGGTACAGTATAACGTAGCATGTGTAACCCACCCCCAAAGCAAAAGAGCTGTTCCACGGTGCGGGTGCGCGCATCCAGGGTGACCGCGCCCGCATCCCTGACTGGCTGGTAGAAGAATCAATTCGAAAGGCACCGTCGCGGGTGGTATTGGGTAGCCGCAGCGGTGCAGTAATTCCCGATATGAGGAAATGTCAAGACTTCGGAAGTCTTCAGTGACCTATTTCGCCAATAAATGCGTTTTCAAAGACTTCCGAAGTCTGCTTCTAGCTACAAAGCGGGAATTGCTGGCAGCGGTGAACGCAAGGTTTATGGCGAAACATTGGGGATGGTTCATATGGAAAGGAAATTAAGGTTACACTTGCTCCGAAGGAGTACTCTTCGAGTAATAGAGCAAACGCCGGTCGAGTGAATTCGGAGCGCGCTTTGCGTGCCGTTGGCAAGCGGAGAAT
>JAYELX010000148.1:0-4155 GCA_034717875.1 Chloroflexota bacterium
ATTGGGTCAAGTTCTTCCGGGTTGCCAAGGACTACCACGGAACCATGATTCCCGAAATATGGCGCGGCCACCAGCGGGGTGGTGAGGGCTTCATTATTGCCATCAACCGTCTCTCCCAGGCATATTTCAAGGCTATAGAAAATGCCTAGCGGCTTTAAAAACCGGTCGCGTTTGTTGATTCCCGTTCTCCTGCCGTTGCTTATAATGATAGGTGCAGCCGTTTGGGGGCGTGATTTTGGTTATCATTGGGATGAGAGCAAAATGGTGCCGCTTATCAGGGGCACAATCAGAACGGGTACGTTTTTGTCTGGCTGGTATCGATACCCATCGATGACATACTGGCTAAACCTTTTGGGGCTGCTCCCATACACTGTAGGAGTATTCCTGCGTGGCGATGCAGACATTGCCGCTTTGCAAGCTTATTTAATTGATGTTGCCGGGGGAGATATTTTCAATCTGCAAGTGCGTACGATTTTCATCATTGTCTCATCGTTGAGTGTCTTGTGGGTATATTTGCTCATTTTGCTTTGGAAAAATCGAAATTGGGCCGAGGCTTTGTTAGCGGCCTCATTTCTAGCTTTGTCGTGGGAGGTGGGGTATCACCTCCGCTGGATTGCCCCCGATGCGATTCTGATGCAATTTGGCGCCTTGACGATCATGTTTGCTTTTCTTGCTGTGCAGGGAGAAAAGAGCCGCTATTGGGTGTGGGCCAGCGCTGTTGCCGCGGGGTTGGGCATGGGGACAAAATACCCGGGCGGATTGCTGCTCGTCCCCGTTTTGATCGCCGCTTACCGCGTTAAAAATCGCCACGGATGGGGCCTTATATTGGAAGTTGTGCTTGCATTCCTGGGTGCCTATTTGCTATCAACCCCCGGCACGCTGTTGGAGATGAGAGTTTTTTTACATGACGTCACCTCTGAGGTGACTCATTACCAAGCGGGACATTACGGATACAGCCTTTCCCCGGTAGAACATTTTCGTCTAATGGGAGTGTATTTTTCTCAAGTTGTATTTTCTCACTATCCACTACTTGCCTTGTTCATCTTCTCGTTATCGCTTGTTGGGACATACGTGCTGTTCGAAGAATCCCGCCAGGACGCGTTACTATTGTTGAGTTTTCCTGGTTTGTATGTACTTTTCTTCGGTTTTCAGCGTGTCATGATTGTGCGCAATTTATTAGTGCTGATTCCATTTTTAGCGGTTTTATCTGCCAGGGGCTGGTTTTTTCTTTGGCAGCAGTTGAAAAATCGCTCGCTGCGATCTCTTTGGGCCGCGGCAATAGTGGGGGTATTAGTCGTAAATGCCTTATGGTTGGCACATTCAGCGGATACAATTCGAAAACGCGGCAGCGGCATTTTTGTGCGAGAATTTATCGCTTCTGTGAGAAAAGAACCCGAATCGCAGTTTTTCATCTCCGATAAGCTATGGCGTGAAATCGTATTATTGGATGAAGCCCCTCCGCCCAACACATTGAATGAATTTTCAGAGCATGTTGATATGGTAGCCCTATACGCTTCTGAAGGGATGGAGCAGCCCACCGACTGGCCCAGAAATAAACCGGGATTAGTGACAAAAATCTTTGGCCCCTGGGAAACCAACTTTGATTATTATCCTACCTGGGCTGGTGACGATAGAATTTTAGTAATGCCGCTGGAGAAAGCCCAGGAATTAAACCTGAATGTGATTCGCAATCATTCAAATGAATAAAAACAAATCGTTTGCACTAGAAGCCATCCGATATTACTTACTCCCCGCTACATTAATAAATCTCTGCCCCTCTGCGCCCTTGCGTCTCTGCGTTAAGCTTTGTACCTTTTTAGTAAATCATTTATATGCCGAACCTATCTAATCTACCCAAGCGTATATATTTGCGCTTATTGAAAATCGAAAATGATTGGCGACTCTCGCGTTTGTCGCGCCAGGTAGCGAGACGCGCCAAAGCACATTCGGACCAAAAACCGATAACCTTTTTCAACGCCTCATCTCGTCTGGGCGGGATGAGCCAAAATGCGGCTTTTTCTCTGTTGGCTGCATGGGGATTGCAACTGACCGGCGTGCCGGTGATTCACTTTGCCTGCCGGGCTGGAATGAGCCGCTGCGTGCTGGGCACCAACCCCGACGACGACATGGCTGCACCCCCTTGTGACCGCTGTGTAGCGCAGTCG
The DNA here is from genome assembly GCA_034717875.1 of Chloroflexota bacterium. Lineage (GTDB taxonomy): Bacteria > Chloroflexota > Anaerolineae > Anaerolineales > UBA11858 > JAYELX01. Next base: position 2,166 of record JAYELX010000148.1, read on the forward strand.
CAGCGATTATTTGCCTCCGCCCCGACGCACTGGTTCACCTATCAATCCAACCCCGACCTTGCTGCCAAGTTGAACGGAATCGGCCTGGATGAGCTTTCATCGTTCGAATTCGATTTCCGCTCTCCGCACCGCGCCGCCTTGAAGCATGACCAACAGAGCGCACCATCCGCCATGCCCCTCGGCAGCATCGTTCTCCCCTCCCTTCGCTGGGCACTTCGCCGCCATCATCTTCTCGACGACGAATCAACCTGTCATCTGCTGCGGGAGTATATTCTCTCTGCCTATAACCTGGCGCAGGAATTTGATGCGTTTTTGGCCCAGACGAACCCAGCAACAGTTGTGCTTTTCAACGGCCTGCAATTCCCCGAAGCCGCGGCGCGATGGGTTGCGCGCCAGCATGGCATTCCCACCATCACGCACGAAGTCAGTTTTCGTCCCTTTTCGACCTTTTTTACCCGCGGCGACGCCACCGCCTTTCCGATTGACATTCCCGCTGATTTTAGCCTCAATGCTGAACAAAACGCCCGCCTGGATGCCTACCTCAGCCAACGCTTCAATGGCGAGTTCACCATGGCCGGAATTCGCTTTTGGCCAGAGATGAATAAATTGGACAGTGACTTTCTCCGACAGGAAAAGCAATTCGAGCAGATTGTCCCTGTGTTCACCAATGTGGTTTTCGACACCAGCCAGGTACATGCCAACACCATCTTTCCGCAAATGTTCGCCTGGCTTGACCTGATCTTAGAGATTATTCACGCCCACCCGGAGACCCTGTTTGTCATTCGAGCGCACCCGGACGAGAAGCGGCCCGGCACGCGCAAACAAAGCCGCGAAAGCGTCAGCGATTGGGTCGCCCACAACGAAGTGGGTCAGCTCCCCAATGTCATTTTCATTGATTCGCAGGAATATCTCAGCTCCTACGAATTAATCCGCCGGGCCAAATATGTGATGGTCTACAATTCATCCATTGGGCTGGAAGCCACCCTGCTGGGAATCCCGGTTCTGTGCGGCGGCAAAGCTCGCTATACCCAATACCCAATTGTCCATTTTCCCCAATCTCAGCAAGCATACCGCCAAAAAGCAGAAGAATTATTAGATGCTGAAACCCTGAATGTGCCCGAATCATTCCGGCGCTATGCGCGGCGTTTTTATTATTATCAGCTTTATCGCGTCTCCCTGCCATTGGATGATTATATTCAAGCCCATCCCACCCCCGGCTATGCGCGCCTGAATTGCTTCCCGCTCCAAGATTTATTTCCCCAAAATTCGCCTACACTGAAGGCTATTGTTGATGGTATTGTGAGTGGGAAGCCTTTCTTGTTGTCAGAGACAGGATAGTTGTCTGGCGACATCGCTTCGCGTAGCACACCTTTAGGTGCCCGCGGTGTCGCCGTGGACATGACGCTCCGCGTCGCCTGGATGGAGCACAGACACGAAAACAAGCCATTTCATTAAAAGTGATATAATCGTATTACGTTATATCGTTCGATAGGAGATTCGTATGAATGCCGTGACAGTTTCTACTAAGTATCAGGTTGTGATCCCTAAAAAAGTACGTCAATCTATGCTCATCCAACCGGGACAAAAAATGCAAGTATTGGAATACGGGAATCACATTGTTATGATTCCTATTCGTCCCATCGAAGAAGCGCGCGGCTCGCTGCCAGGAATTGATACTGACCCTCAACGCGAAAAGGTTGATCGAGAATTATGAATGTGGTCGATTCATCTGGATGGTTGGAATATTTTGCAGATGCTGAGAACGCGTCTTTTTTTGCTCCAGCCATCGAAGACAAAGACCATTTGCTTGTCCCTGTGATTTGCATCTACGAGGTCTTCAAGCGTTTAATGTCGTTGCGTGGTGAAAATGTGGCTTTGGTCAATATTGGAGACATGCATCAAGGCCGGGTTGTTGAGCTGACAGTCCCTATTTCCTTGCAGGCTGCCAAACTATCTAACGAGTTGAAAATTGCCATGGCTGATAGCATCA
>JAYELX010000149.1:0-4151 GCA_034717875.1 Chloroflexota bacterium
GGCCCCAATCCGGCAAGTGTTGAGCGAGTATTATGATTATATTGGCGAGTTAGCAGCCCGCGACGAAGATATCCGCGGCGTCCCCACAGGCTTCATCGATTTGGACAATCTGCTCGGTGGGTTGCAACCTTCGGACTTACTCATTATCGCGGGAAGACCCGGTATGGGTAAATGTATTACATGCGATACAAAAATAGTCAATCCTGAAACTGGCCAACGCATAGCAATAGAAACGCTTGTGCGTGACGAGCAGGCATCTTTGCTTAGCTTGGATTCTGACTACAAACTACGACCAGCCAAGCCCACACGCTTTGTTGATGATGGTCTAAAACCAGCCTATCTTGTCAGAACTGCGCTGGGGCGTGAGATCAAGGTCACATTGTCTCATCCTTTCTTAACCTTGAAGGGATGGCGTTCATTAAGCACCCTGACTGTGGGAGATTACATTGCCACGCCCAGAAAAATCACTGTTTTTGGCGATGATGGCGAGCAGATGTATGAGGCCAAGATATTAGGCTATATGCTTGGGGATGGAAGTACGCGGGGACAAAATCCTAGATTTACAAACAGCAATCATCGTTTACGTAAAGATTTTTCTGATGCAGCTCTTCATTTTCCAGGCACAAAAGCTTCTTTGAAAGACACTCATGGCGGGCGAACTCCAACTATATATGTCTCTGGTAATTTAGACTTTATTAAAGAAGAACGGAAGCATTTTGCTAACCGATTGGTTGTTTTGAGACAGAAGAATTTGTGGACGCAGGTAGATTTAGCTAAACGAGTTGATGTTAGTGCTAGTACAATAAAAAACTGGGAAAACACTCTCTGTGTTCCTACTCAACATAACTTCGAGAGACTATGCGATGTGTTGAACATAAACGAAGAGCAATTGGCCCCTCAAGGATTTTCAACGATTAGCAAGAATACGCCCAATAGTCTTAGTGTATGGTTGCAAAAACAAGAAGTCTGGGGAAAAGCGGCTGCTGACAAGGATGTTCCTAACTGTGTCTATAGCTATACCAAGCAAAAATTAGCCTTGTTCTTAAATCGTCTATTTGCTTGTGATGGTAGTGTTTACTTCCAAGGGGATAAACAACCTGTTGTCTCATATAGTACCGTCTCAGAAAAATTAGCTCGATCTGTACAACATTTACTTTTAAGGTATGGAGTTATTGCCAGGTTGCGCCATCGCTGGATGAAGTATAAAGATAGCAAACGTCTAGTATATGACTTGCGCATTACAGGGGTATCGAATTTATCTCCTTTTCTTAATCAGATTAGCGTTTTTGGGAAAAAAGAAGTCATCGAAAAAGTTATTGTCTATATTCAGAAAACTTCTTCTAATACTAATTTGGATGTGATCCCGCTTGATGTATGGGAATTGATTAAGCAAGCTAAGGGAGATAGAACTTGGAGAAGCATCTACGATGATATAGGCCTGCCTCCCCAAGCGAATATTCATGTTGGCAAAAGGGCGCCAAGCCGACAACGTTTGCTCGCTATCGGACAGGCTCTTAATGCTCAAGAGCTAATTAATTTGGCCCAAAGTGATATCTATTGGGATAAGATCACCACCATTAAACTTATTGGAAAACGACAAGTCTACGATTTGACAGTCCCAGACACACACAATTTTGTAGCGGACGACATGATCGTTCATAATACCGGCTTCGCCTTGTCGATTGCCAAAACCGCGGCCCTGACACACAAAAAGCACGTGGCTATTTTCTCGCTGGAAATGTCGAACGATCAGTTGGTGCAGCGTTTGTTAGCTCAAGAAACGGGTATCGATTCCCAACGTCTGCGTGCGGGCAAGCTCGAAGATAGCGAATGGCCCAAGTTTACACACGCGATCGAAGTTCTCAGCGACACGACAATCTTTTTGGATGACACGCCCAGCATCACCCCGCTGCAAATACGCACCAAGTGCCGCCGCTTACACCTGGAATACAAACTCGACCTGGTCATAGTGGATTATCTTCAGCTAATGTCCGGAGATACTCGCACCAACAACCGTGTCCAGGAGGTTTCATATATTTCGCGCCAGATGAAGATTCTAGCGCGCGAGCTTAATGTGCCCGTACTTGCCGCCGCCCAGCTCTCCCGCGCCGTAGAGAAACGCGTCAGCAAACGCCCCGTGCTTTCAGATTTACGCGAATCCGGTTCCCTGGAACAAGATGCCGATATTGTCATGTTCATCTACCGCCCCGATATGTACGAGGACGAAGTTGATCCCAGCAAAAAGAATACGGCAGAGATTATTGTTGCCAAACACCGCAACGGCCCCACTGGTGATATACAATTAATTTTCCGCGAAAAATTAGCCAAATTCGAAAACGCCGCCACTCAGCAAGTAGACCTATCACAGGTGACATGATGACTTTCGAAGGTTTTTCGGATAACAAAGTCAGTTTTGCCCAAATCCCCGGCCCGTTTTTTAGCCAATTGCTGCCGCAGATAGATCATTTGGGGGAACTTAAAGTCACGATTTACGCTTTGTGGCGATTAGGGCGCATGGATGGAAAATTCCGTTATTTGAGGCAGGTCGATTTTCTGGAAGATGATGTTTTTATGTTGGGGATGGAGACTGACGCTGCCGATGCAGAATCAGCTTTGAGGGAGTCTATTTCTCGGGCCGTTAAGCGGGGCTCCCTTCTTGTGGCTTCCGTTGATGTGGCCGGGGATGAATCATGTTTGTATTTTTTCAACACGTCAAAAGGGCGCGCCGCTGTCGAAGCAATCCAAAAAGGAAATTGGCGCTATTCGAACGATTCTCACATTGCTGTAGAATTAGTCCCAGAGCGTGCTAATATCTATCAATTGTACGAGCAAAATATCGGCCCCATAACGCCGATGCTGTCCGAAGCGATGCAGGACGCCGAAGACAATTATCCGAGCGAGTGGATCGAGGAGGCCTTCCGCATTGCAGTGGAGATGAACGCTCGCAATTGGCGCTACGTGGAGGCAATTTTACGCCGTTGGCAAGAGAGAGGCTATGATGTCAGAAAAGATCGACAAGACACTGAAAAAGATACCCCCGAGGACTTCCGCCGATACTCCAGGGGAAGTCTCGCTGGCTACCTCAGAAGCGAAGATTGATTCGGGCGCGGCCAAACCGCAAGACTATCTCCTCGGAGACCCGGATTGTGAGGTTTGCCATGGCACGGGCTATTATCGGGTTGATTTGCCGGTTGGGCATCCGCAATTTGGGAAGCTGCATGTTTGTTCGTGCCGGCAAAGGCAGCTTGATCGCTTTGCGTACCGGAAACTTTTTTCGCTCAGTCAATTGGACGAACTGAGCCATTTGACCTTCGATAATTTCAATCCACGCGGGAAGTCGGAGTATTCGGATTTTATAGCCAAATCAGTCGAAGCAGCTTATCAGAAATCCCAAAAATATGCTCGCTCATTGAGGGGATGGTTATTGCTGCAAGGAAAATATGGCTGCGGCAAAACCCATCTCGCGGCTGCGATTGCTAATTTTGTGGTCGAGATGAGGTTGCCGACATTGTTCGCCACGGTTCCAGATTTGCTGGATTTGCTGCGTTTTTCCTATAATGACCCCGACACCACGTTCGAGCAGCGTTTCAGCAATTTCCGCAGCGTGGAATTGTTGGTTCTGGATGACTTTGGTACCGAGAATGCCACCCCCTGGGCGCGGGAGAAGTTATTTCAAATTCTCAACTATCGTTATATCAACAAGCTGCCTTTGGTTATAACCACGAATCTGGACTTGGATGAAATCGATGCTCGGATTCGCTCGCGTTTACAGGACGAAAAATTTGTCGAGCATGTTCGGATTTTGGCTCCTGATTACCGCTTGAAAAAGAGTGAGACCAGTACCCCAGCATTATCTGCGTTGGAGTGGTTGAGCGATAAGACTTTCGGCAACTTCGAGTTACGCAATGACGAAATTGGGCAAGAAGCCCGCGTTAAAACAACCATGGAGCGCGCTGGAAGAAAGGGTGGAAAAGGAAAAGAGACCATCATCACGGTCACGAAAATAACTTCAGAAGATACAAAATCGTTGGAAAATGCTTTTCAAGCGGCGGTGAAATTCGCCGAGAAGCCGGAAGGCTGGTTGGTCTTTATCGGTCAATCGGGGTGCGGCAAGACGCATTTGGCCGCTGCTGTGGGGAACTATCGCCTCG
>JAYELX010000150.1:0-4138 GCA_034717875.1 Chloroflexota bacterium
GTGAAACTCGCTCTCCGCGGCGCGGAACTCCGAAGTGTGCGAATAAATCCTGCCATTGATTATTTTTTGGCCTATTTTCTTGTGCAGTAACTCATGATACATAATAAAGTCTATCAGATATGTGGGTACATCACTATCGTCCAAACTTATACTGATCATGATTGTATCGCTCGATGGTCGATAGTGGCCAAATTTCCGCTGCGTGAGAATCCGGCTCCAGATCAGATTTGGCTTTTCCATCGCTCCATCGAAATAAACACTGTTGACGCGTTCGAAAACGATTTCTAAATCGTAGAACATCCCCCTCGTATTTTTGTCGATTGGCATACCCAGATGCTCTAATTCAATGACTATCTCGGCAAATGATTCACGCATGGAATAGGTGCGCATTGTAGCCATATAATTCTTTTTGTTATTGAGGAAGGCCGCGCACACTACAGACTTGAGTATATTATCAGGAGCACCAATGAAGCCTTCGTTAACTATGAACTGCAATTTCTTATCCTTTGGACGGGCGCGGAAAAGCGCTGATGTGTGGTAGATATTGGCATCCAATTTTAGCGACTTAAATGAACGTTGAGCATCTTTTCGGAAAGTTACTTTATGTCCAATTTTATAAAGTTTGGCCAACGTTTTTAAATGTTGTTCCAGAATATCTGGGGTGGTTAAAAACCGCATCCATTGGTAGGCGCGCCTGGAGCGGATGGGCAGAGCGGCCGCTGTAGCATCGTTTGCTTGGAGCAATCCACCAAGTTGAGACACATGCGACTCAATGGCAGCTTTAATAATATTAAATTCTTCATGCCTAGTCGATACCTGCACAGCTTTGTATTCAATCCCGCGTACATACGTAGACATCTTGTGATGAAACATATTGCTTGATTTGATCAACCCTGTAATGCGAATACTTTTTCGGTGATGCGATTGAGCCTGTGCGTTTTTATTCACAGGCAAGTCATCGAGGTTCAAATCTTTAAGGTAGTGATACGCTCTCCGAGTGGGAGCAGGCAATTCGTCAGGAGTGGAACCGTATTCTTTGCAAGCATCGTCCACGGCAGCTACAATTTTAGTGACCATCTTGCGAAGGTTTTCTGCTCCCTGAGGGGTTAAATTTGTATTCAATAATTCACGGACGCGGTTCATGCTGCGAACAACACCCTTGATGCGAATGGAAGTTTTCTTTCGTCTCATATCGTTTATGTAATCGGATTTGTTATTGATGAAAACGTGTTGGTCAAGTGAGTTGAATCGGGATAAATATTCAAGTGGTGAATACAGGTGACAGTTGCTTGCAAAGGTGTCTTGTCGAAGAAAACACGCTGGATAGCGAGATGATTCAGAGTGTGCATCGATTTTATAGACTTATCGGGCGAATAAATTCGCCGCTGGTGTGCAAAACCGACCTACGTCGGTTTCGTGAGGCAGAGTCGATTTCAATGTGCTATTTTTCAAATGCGATCGCCCTGCTAAAGTTGATAATCACTATACCCGTTTTCATGATTTTACCCTATAATTGAATGGTTGCTTTGCTAAAGAGCGCGGGTTACCGTTCAATTACTCAATGGTGTGAGTTTTAATGAATTCGATTAGAGGAAGGGCATAATCAATGAAAGAATATCAAACTGAAAAGATTCGAAATATTGCTCTCGTTTCACACAACAGCGCAGGGAAAACTATGTTAGCCGAAGCGTTTTCACATATAACGGGAGTCACCACTCGATTAGGGCGTATAGAGGATGGGACCACAATTTCGGATTATGAAAACGAAGAAAAACGCCGAGGAATATCATTATCTACATCGGTGATTCCTATTGAACATAACGATCACAAGATAAACCTGTTGGATACCCCAGGGTATACAGATTTCGTTGGCGAGGTCATTTCGTCTTTACGTGTAGCCGATGGATCCGTGATTGTGGTTGACGCTGTTGCGGGGGCCGAAGTAGGGACAGAAATCGCCTGGTCGTATAGCGACGAATTCAATTTGCCACGTTTTGTTGTCATCAACAAGATGGAGCGCGATACCGCCAATTATAAAAAAGCTCTGGCATCGGTACAGGAAATTTCCAAAACCCGTTTGCTGCCAGTTCAATTGCCGTGGGGGGAGAGAGATGATTTTAAAGGCGTGTTAGATTTACTTTCATTGAAGGCTTACGCCGGTGCTGGTAAGGACGCGGAAGAAATTCCCGCTGAATATACTGATGCTGTTGAGATAGCCCGCATGGAACTTGTCGAATCGGCTGTCGAGAGCGATGATGAGTTGTTGATGAAGTATCTAGAAGGGGAAGAGCTTAGTGCCGATGAGATCATGAGTGGTTTATGCGCCGCCGTGCATTCGGGAGAATTTGTGCCGGTATTTGTTAGTTCTGCAATAGAGGAGATTGGGCTATATCCTTTGTTGGATGCGTTGATATCTTTGATGCCATCCCCTGCTGATCGTCCAGCTATCGAGGCCGAAGGTGCTGTTGGGATCGAAGAATTACCAGCATCGGATGCTGGTCCATTAGCAGCTTATGTTTGGAAAACAACGGCTGATCCTTTTGTAGGCAAGATCACTTATTTCAAGGTTTATTCTGGCGTTTTGAATTCGGATAGCCGTGCGTGGAATCAAAATGTCGATGAGGAAGAGCGACTGGGCAGTATCTATGTGATGCGTGGAAATGAACAATTATCTGTTCGCACGATTCACGCAGGTGATATTGGCGTAGTGCCTAAGCTGAGTGAAACTTCAACAACGCACATCCTTTGTGAAAAAGATCACCCCTTGACCCTGACAGTGCCGGAGTATCCTAACGCACTTTATCGGGTGGCCGTTAGCCCTGTGTCACAATCGGATTCAGCCAAGGTCAGTCCTACGCTTACTCGTTTGTGCGAGGAGGATATGACCCTCTCTTGGCTTCAGGATAAAATCACCCGGCAGACCATCCTGCAGGGAATGGGTGGTCAGCATATCGATGTAGCCATTCGTAAAGCTGAGAGCAGGTTCAAAACCCATCTCGAGATCGAGGTTCCCAAAGTTCCCTATCAAGAGACCATTCGGAAAATTGGGAGCGCACAGTATCGTCACAAGAAACAGTCAGGTGGGTCGGGACAATTCGCAGAAGTCCACCTGCGCGTGGAACCTTTGAGGGACGAAGATTTTGAATTCGAAAACGAAGTTTTCGGCGGGGCAATTTCTCAAAACTTCATGCCCGCGATCGAAAAAGGCGTTCGTAATGTAATGTTGGATGGCGTCATCGCTGGTTATCCAGTACACAATGTCAAGGTAGCTGTTTTTGATGGTAAAGAGCACCCAGTCGACTCCAAACCAGTTGCTTTCGAAATTGCTGCCCGTGAGGCTTTCAAGAGCGCAATGAAGCAGGCTGCTCCTGTATTACTCGAGCCAATTGTAGCGGTGGAAATCACTGTGCCTGAAGCCAACATGGGTGATATTCTGGGCGATTTGAATACCCGCCGCGCCCGTGTGCAGGGCATGGCAACAGAACGAAGCCGTTCTGTTATTACAGCAAAGGTGCCTCTGGCCGAGATGCAGCGCTACACCACAGACTTGCGCTCGATGACCGGTGGTCGCGGTATTTTCACTATGGAGTTTGATCACTACGAAACCGTCCCCAAGTATTTGGCAGGGGAAGTGGTCAAAGCGGCCAGAAAAGAAGATGAAGAAGAATAATTCTGATTGAGTTGAAAGCGGGCAGAAATCCTTTCTCAGTCAGGAGACCGGCTACAGCAAGATTCTCAACAGACATTCTTTACAGAGTACTAAATAAGTTGCCCAAGTGACAGTCATTAAATTGACTGTCACTTGTGATTTTAACTACAATCCTACTGAGGGGTCATAATTCAATTAGCTCTCGTAATTGTAAATGAATACGTTCCAACTCCGGCCCAGCATCTTTTAGATTGTTGCGTAAGCTGTGAAATTCCAGGTATAGCGAAAATATTTCCTCGCTGCTGACCAGATTCAAGCATAAAGCAATTTCAATCACGTTCATAATATCCATGAATGCTTCGAGGGGGTCTTGCTGCAGGCGGTTCGGTAGAATACGTTCCAGAGATGTTTGTTGCACTTTCAGCAATCTTTCTTATTCCTGTTGAAAATGCACTTCCAATTCCTGCAAATCATCAACTGATAATTCCC
>JAYELX010000151.1:0-4114 GCA_034717875.1 Chloroflexota bacterium
ATCTACGCGCGTATGCGCGGCAAGTTGGTGACAAAATAAACATCAAAACAGAGTTTAGAAATTGCATGCTGCTGTGACTGGTCTCCTGACCGAGTCACCCACACACGGTCGAGCACTCCGAGAGTATGCTTCGCGAAGACCGGCTTGAGCGAATTAAGTATGCTTCCGAAGACTGATTTGAACATGTTTGAACTTGATTTTGAGCCATCTACGCGCGTATGCGCGGCAAGTTGGTGACAAAATAAGGACAGAAACAATATGACTGAAGTTGTTATAGCTGGGATTGGACAAACCGCGGTTGGTGAACATTGGGACATATCCCTGCGAGAGTTGGCCTTTTACGCTATCGAAGCTGCTCAAGAAAATGCTGGGGGGCTGCGTCCACAAGCTTTATTTGTGGGCAATATGCTGGCCCCAACAGTCTCCAGTCAGGCTCATCTTGGAGCGTTGATCGCAGACTTTGCCGGGCTGCGCGGCATCGAGGCTTATACTATCGAAGCCGCGGGAGCGTCCGGTGGTGCTGCGCTGCGGGCTGGATACCTGGCAATAAAATCGGGGTTTGTGGATGTGGCTTTGATCGTCGGGGTGGAAAAATGTACAGACAAGGTTGGTGGCAGCTTGGAAGCGGCAATCGCTACCAGCCTCGACAGCGATTACGAATCAATTCAGGGGCTAACCCCGGTTTCGCAAGCGGCTTTATTGATGCGCCGATATTTGCACGAATTCGATCTGCCTGCTGATGCTTTAGCCGGCTTCCCGATCACGTCACACGCTAACGGAGTTGGCAACCCTAATGCCATGTTCCGCAAAGCCATCAGACCTTCACTTTACGGTCGCGTGGGCATGATCAGTGATCCAGTGAACTTGTTCGATGTTGCCCCTAATGCCGACGGTGCTGCCGCCGTGATGCTCACACGCCCCGATCTGCTTCCGCCGGGATTACCTCACCCACAGGTACAAATCTCCGCTTCCGCTGTGGCCACAGATACGCTGGCATTGCATGATCGCCCAGACCCGTTAGATTTTCGAGCCGCGCACATCTCGGTGGAGCGTGCATGTTATCAGGCTGGGATCAGCATTGATCAGGTGGATTTCTTCGAACTTTATGACGCATTCTCGATTTACGCCGCGCTCTCGTTGGAGGCAGCTGGGTTTGCAGAACGCGGTCGGGGGTGGCTTCTGGCCCGGGAAGATGGCATCAGCCCCCAAGGGAGAATCCCAATCTCCACCATGGGGGGACTGAAAGCCCGCGGCAATCCCTGGGGCGCAACTGGAATTTATCAGATTGTGGAATCTGCCTTGCAACTGCGAAACGAGGCCGGGGATAATCAAATCCGATCAGCAAAATGCGCCCTGGTTCAATCGTTAGGCGGACCCGCATCCACCGCCGTAACCCACGTGCTGAAAGTGGTATTACCTACCAAATACGCCAATTTGATAGTTCCTGATAGTATTTCTGGCTAAACTACAATATAGTGAGGATTGGTAATCCGCAGGCACACAAAGCGAACGAAGCGACCCGAGTTAGCCTCGAAATATTAAGAAATAACCAAGGAGATTGTTCAAATGGAGATTCCCCGACATTGGCGATTGAAGAAACAGCGTTATTCCCTGGTGGGTGAGGTTTGCCCTCACTGTGAAGCCAAGATTTTCCCCCCCCGTGATATTTGTCCAGAGTGCGGCAATGAAGCCAAAACTACCTACACTTTCAGCGGCCATGGGGAAATTTATTCCCATACGACTTTATACAATGTCCCTGCTGGTTACCAAGAGGCGGCGCCATATACCGTGGCGTTGGTCAAGCTTGATGAGGGCCCCCTGATTACGGCGCAATTGACCGACTTTGGGGATCAATCCGTCGAAATTGGTATGCCGGTGGAAATGGTTACTCGCAAACTGCGCTCAGATGGTGATGATGAACGCGGGTTGTTGGTGTATGGATACAAATTCCGCCCCACGGAGCTTCATCAAATGTCGGTTGTTGAGTGAAAGCAAGTGAATGATTTACCGAAGCGTCGCTTAACTATGCGCCGCTTTTTTGTTGCACCTACTACCATAACATTGTAATCGTTTACTCCCCTCGTTCCAATGCTTTGCGTCGGAATGTTTGTTGAGACGCTCAGCGTCGCTCGACATAGGAACGCGGCAACTCCTTCGAGTATGCTACGCGGAGCGTTGTGGCCAGCGTTACCACGCAGGAGCGTGGTAACGAGAATGCAGGAGCGTGGTAACGAGAATGCAGGAGCGTGGTAACGAGAATGCAGGAGCGTGGTAACGAGAATGGAGGAGCGTGGTAACGAGTTACTGCCCTGAAATCTAAATGCGATTGCCCTGAGGTTTGGCGTTGATGGTTATTACTATGGCTGCAAAATTCCTATATAATATATTGAACAAGCGTTGATTTTATAATAGGAAGGATCAGATGACATTTAACCCAAAAGCTCTGGATGAATATCGAAGCCTGTTAGGCGATGACTTTATTCCTTTCTTCGAAGAATTAATCGATACTTATCTTCAAAACACCCCCAACCTTTTGCAATCGCTACAAGATGCTTTAGATGGCAATGATATTGAGTTGTTTACACGCTCGGCGCATTCCTTGAAATCTAATAGCAGGACTTTTGGCGCAGATGGTTTCGCCGACATGGCTTTTGTACTCGAGGAAATAGGAAACTCTGGGAATCTCGAAGATGCTGATGAAAATTTGGCTGCCCTCATAGACGCGTATCCGCAAGTGGTGGCTAATTTAAAGGGGTTGCAAGCAAATATAGTTAATAGTGGTTAGGTGTATGGGAAAATTACTCTCGTCGCCGTTTACGCATGCGCTTGGCTAAACGCTTCCAGGCATCAGTTGGTTTCTTGGGACGTTTCTTTTTGTGAGTATCTTTACTCAACATAAAAGCCAAATCTCCGAAGAGCGCGCTCAAAGGTGAATCAGGCGATTCCAGCACCGGGGGGATTCCCAGGTTGATTGCCCGGACAAAAGACTCGGATGCGTAAGGAATAACAACATCGATTTTTCGATTGAGGCCATTTTCAATATCGGCCTTTGGCAATCCCTGGTGCTCGAATGTCCAATTCAGGATCAAGTGAACAATATCGTGTGGGTATTCGAGGGTGTCGAAAACTTCCAGGGCCATAGCCGTCGCTCGCACAGAAGCTAATTCTGGGGCCAGCAGTACCAAAATCTCATCAGCGAGGTCCAACCCTACTAAAGTAGTAGCTAAAAAGGTGTGAGGAAGGTCGAGGACAATATAATCATAACTTTGTTGCAGCAACTTGAGCACTGTCATTACCTTTGATTCGTCTATCCGTTCCCCATCCTCGACATGTTGAGGTGCCGAAAGCACATGAACCCCACTGGGATGAGAACGCATGGTCATCCCGAGAACTTCATGGTCAATTTCATCGTTAGATATATGAATAAGATCGGCCCAGGTGTTGCGAATGGGCAAATTGAGCATCAACGCCGTCTGCCCGGCAATAAAAGCCAAGTCCACCAAAGCCACATCCATGCCCCAAAGCTGTGACAAACTCACGGCAAGATTAGCAGCCACAGTAGATACACCAATACCACCACGCAGAGAAAAAGCCGCCATGATTTTTCCTTCTTTCGTGGTTTTTTGTGGGGTTACTACTTGAACAGCTCGACGCAATAATACTCCCACCCGCGCAATCAACTCATCCGGTTCGTAAGGTTTAGCAAGATAATCATCTGCCCCTGCTTCGAACCCTTTGATTTTGTTTTCGAGGCTGTCCAGAGCAGTCAAAAGCAAAATAGGAAGTTGGGCTGTTTTTGGATTCTCGCGGAGTTTCCGACAAGTTTCATATCCATCTAAGTTGGGCATCATAACGTCCGAGATTATCAAATCAAAGGAATGCTTGTCGACGAGTTCTAATGCCTGCAGCCCATCACCGGCTACGGTGACTCGATATCCCGCTGATTCCATTACCTTAGAATGCAATCGCTGATTGACTAGATCGTCTTCGATAATGAGTATATGAGTTTTCATAGGAGACTCCTTTTTAGGCCACCTGGCTATGTGCGAGCAATTGGAGATGATCAACCATCATTGGGTATCTCTAGTTCACATCGGCAGGTAAGGACGCCGTA
>JAYELX010000152.1:0-4110 GCA_034717875.1 Chloroflexota bacterium
TGACGAGAAGTATGTTGAGATAACGAGAGACAAAGTTGCAGAGGTAAAGCGCAAGGGGTATGTGGAACGAGAGGGAATCCACAAGCCACAACGCAAATATACCAAAAAAGAATTGCAATTAGAATTGCGCGACTTGGCGATAGAGTTGGGGCGATTGCCGACGCCAAGAGATGTGCAAGCAATGAGCAAGTACAGGCCTGACGTTTTTATGAATATATTTCCAACGTGGAGCAAGGCTCTCAAAGCAGCTAAATTGGAGGTGCAATAATGACAAGAGCGCGTAAAATTTCTTTTCGAGATGCGTGGAATAGTTCAACTATATTTTTTCTAGACGAAGAACTCGAGCAAGAGATTGATGCCAAAGTGGAAGTTCTATTGGAGACGGCTAAGAATCATCGTGTATCGGACACAGTGCAAGTCAGTGTAGCCGATATAGCCGACTTTCTGAGTGAGAAGAAGAATGGTCTTGATGTAATATTGAAAGATGTGGGCTTGTCAATGACAAAATGATTTACAGTGGAGCATAAATGAGTTTACCAAGTACAATTGCAATCGACGGCCCAGCCGCTTCGGGTAAATCTACGATTGCTAAGCGATTGGCTGATTATTTGGATTATTTGTATTTTGATACCGGTGTGATGTACCGAGCGATAACGTGGGTCGCTTTGGAGCGGATTGGTGCGGTGGCTGATGAGGCCGCGGTCGTAAATCTGGCTGAAACAGTGCAAATCGATGTGCGCGCGGCCTCGCAGAATGATGGCCGCGATTGTGATGTGCTGGCCGATGGCGAAGATATTACCTGGGGGATTCGTCTTCCGGATGTGGATGCCAATGTCTCTGTTGTGGCGGCATATCCCGGTGTGCGCGAGGCACTCACGTCGCAGCAGCGGCGCATTGGACAACGCGGCAAGGTTGTCATGGTGGGGCGCGATATTGGCACGGTGGTGCTGCCTGACGCCGATTTGAAGATATATTTGGATGCCTCCATGCAGGAACGCGCCCGCCGGCGTTTCGATGAGCGCGTCGCCCGCGGAGATGAGATTAGCTTTGACGCTGTGCTGGCAGCCATGCGCAAGCGCGATGAAATCGACTCTACTCGCAAAGTGGCACCGCTGCGCGCTGCGGATGATGCTGTGATTCTAAATTCTGATGGCTTGGACATCGATCAGGTTTTGGAGCGAGCTAAGAGTATGGCAGGTGATTGTTGAAATGAAAGCCGATAAAATCGCTTACCAGCCTCCGCTCCATGTTCGTTTTTCCCGCCCATTGATACGAGTTTTGTTCCGCGGCTTGTTTCGTCTTCTCGGCCAGGTCAAAATTACGGGGCTTGAGAATGTGCCCAACGATGGGGGCTATTTGATTGCCTTTAACCACATCTCTTTGTACGAAGCTCCATTTGTGGTGGCTTTCTGGCCGCTGTCTCCCGAAGTGGCCGGTGCCGCGGATGTGTGGAATCGCCCCGGTCAATCATTGTTAGCACGCGTGTATGGCGGCATTCCCATTCATCGCGGGCAATACGACCGCCGCGTGCTCGATATAACTTTGTCTGTGTTGCATTCGGATTTTCCCCTTATGATTGCGCCTGAGGGAGGCCGCTCCCATGTTCCGGGCATGCGTCGGGCCAAGCCGGGGATTGCCTATTTGATCGATAAAGCCCAGGTGCCGGTTGTCCCTGTCGGAATTGTGGGCAGCACCGATGATTTCTTGTCACGGGCATTGCACGGCGAGCGTCCGCCAATCGAAATGCGGATTGGTTCTCCGCTGCGTTTAGCCCCCGTTGAAGGCCGGGGCAGGGCGCGCCGAGAATCACGTCAAAAGAACACTGATTTGGTCATGGAGTGTATTGCCGCCTTACTGCCGCCCGATTACCGAGGTGTGTATGCCGAATCCCAAAAAACCGCAGAGTAGCGTATACCGCCCAGATTTGGTGCGTCTCCCGGCCCTGACGTTGGGCCGGCGCATTGTACGCCGGTTGTGGAAGGGTCTGGTTTGGATTGTGGTGAAGATTTTCATACGTGTAGATTTACACGGGCGCGAACGGTTGCCGAAGCATGGCCCGATGTTAGTGGTTTCGAACCATTTGGGAGATGCTGATGCCGTGGTTGGCTTAGCTTTGTCCCCGTCGCTGTTTGACGTGATGGGCAAAATAGAATTGTACGATATTCCCGTGCTGGGGTGGTTGATGGATGCTTATGGCATCATTTGGGTACACCGCGGCAAACCCGATCGGCGAGCGATACGCGCGGCGTTGGATGCGCTGGCCGAGGACCGCATACTTGCTATTGCCCCCGAGGGACGCGAAAGTAAGACCGGCGGCCTGGAAGAAGGGACACATGGAGCAGCTTATTTGGCACTCAAGACTAATGTCCCTGTGTTGCCCGTCGCTTTTACCGGAACCGAGAATGATAGAGTTTGCGGAAATATAAAACGCTTGCGCCGCACCCTCGTGACAATGACGGTGGGCCAACCTTTTTATCTCCAACCTCAGGATGACCGCCGTCAGGCTCTCCGGGATGGGACCGAGACGATTATGAAATCCATAGCCCGATTATTGTCGCCTGAATACCGGGGTGTGTACCGAGATGTATTAGAAGATTAGAATGACAAAATCCTTACAACGATATAATCATCAAGCCTGGGAGCCGAGCCGCCGTTTTTTGCGTTTTCTACTGAAGTCGATTGGGTTTACGTTGCTGGTCAAACTAGACAACGTTGCAGGGATCGAAAATATCCCCAAAGAGGGGCCGGTGATTATTTTAATCAATCACATTGCTTTTATCGATCCAATTGTTGTGCTGCATGTCGCCCCACGCAATATCGTCCCCCTGGCAAAAGCCGAGGTCTACGATTACCCTGGGGTGGGGATATTCCCTCGTATATGGGGAGTAGTTCCCATCAAGCGCGATGAGATTGACCGCAATGCTATTCGAAAATCGCTGAATGTGTTGAATGCAGGAGAGTGTTTGCTTGTCGCTCCGGAGGGCACGCGCGGCTACGCTCTACAAAGAGGCAAAGAAGGGGCCGCCTATTTAGCCAGCCGCACAGACGCCGCAATTGTCCCGGTGGCTATCGAAGGTACCGATGGATTCCCCGCTTTCCGGTCTTCCGAACGTTGGAAGCAGTCCGGGGCAAATATCCATTTCGGGCGCCCGTTTTGCTTCCAGCCCGATCTGCATCATGCCAGGGGCAATGATCTTCGTAAGATGATGGATGAAGCCATGTACGTGCTGGCGAAGATGCTTCCCGAAAACCGCCGTGGTGTCTATGACGATGTCGACAATGCCACGCAAGAAACTATCGAATGGCTCTGAGGCCCTGCTTTGTGAGATGATGTAAAATAATATGTCGAATTCAATCCGTTTGAAACACGACTTTTTTGCCCAGCATACGTTAAGAGTAGCCCGCGACTTGCTCGGCGCTCATCTAGTGCGTGTCGAAAATGGTCAACGTATTGCCGGAATCATTGTCGAAACAGAAGCCTACCGTGGCGAAGATGATCAGGCTTGCCACGCTCATTCTGGCCTCACCCCCCGCACCGCGGCCATGTACGGTCCGCCGGGGCACGCTTACGTCTATTTTATTTACGGCATCCATTGGCTGCTCAATTTTGTTACCGAAGAAAAAGGATTCCCCGCGGCGGTACTCATCCGCGCAATCCACCCCACCGAAGGGGGGGAAATCATTTCCCAACGACGGGATGGACGTCCCCCCTCGGAGTGGGTCAACGGCCCCGCAAAAATCTGCCAGGCCCTGGGAATCAACAAACGTCACAACCAGGCCGATCTCTGTGCTCCTGACGCGGGTCTCTTCGTAGAGCAAGGAAAACGAATCCCGGATTCCAACGTCACTACTGCCCCTCGTGTGGGGTTAAACAATGTGCCCGAACCGTGGAAGAGTATTCCGTGGCGGTTCGTGGTTTCGTAGGCGTTAAGGTGTACAGGTATACAAGGTAGACAAAGTATACAAGGTACACAAGATACCCTGCATACCCTGTACCCTGCATACCCTGCATATCCTGCATACCCTGTATACCCTTGTATACCTTGCATACCCTGTATACCCGAATTACCCTGCCTACCCTGACCATTTCCCCCCATTCTCCCATCCCCC
>JAYELX010000153.1:0-2668 GCA_034717875.1 Chloroflexota bacterium
TGAGAGTCATATCCTCACAGATACATTAGATATTTTGGAAGCAGTGGTTGTGCCGGTCAATGACTTGATAGATATATCCCAGCGACTCGAGGGCAAAGAAAATATCCCTCTGACCGTGGAAGCCCCGGCGCAAGCATTTCAGGTGGGGGCAAAAGATGAGTTTTGGCTTGTCAACACAGATACTAACGATAATTTCCAAATTGATGCCACTCTGCGTTATGTCACCGAGCACGCTTATTTTTGGATTGAAGATGGTGTCAGCTACGATCACGATGAGCTAGAAGCATTGGCTGAGACCTTCGAGAACAAGATTTACCCCACCAACCGCGAATTCTTTGGCAGCGAGTGGTCGCCCGGTGTCGATGATGACCCGCATTTGTACATCATTTACGCTGGCGGTCTGGGTTATGGATTGGCGGGATATTATTCATCTTCTGATGAATATCCCCCTCAGGCGCATGAATATTCTAATGCCCATGAAACTTTCGTCTTCAATGCAGATAATGTCAGCTTTTCGGAAGAATTCACCCTGGGCGTGCTGGCGCATGAATTCCAACACATGATTCATTGGTACCGTGACCGCAACGAGTCCACCTGGCTGAATGAAGGTTTTTCGGAGCTGGCTGCTTTTATCAATGGATACGATGTCGGTGGTTTTGATTATGCCTACACCAACGAACCGGATTTGCAGCTCAATGATTGGCCCAATGACCAGGATGCGACCTCGCCGCATTACGGGGCTGCTTTTCTCTTTGTAACCTATTTCCTCGACCGATTTGGTGAAGATGCTACCCAGGCCCTAGTTGGGCATGCGGATAACGGTATGTCCAGCGTTGATGCCGTGCTCGCCGAGATAGACGCGCCAGACACTCTCAACGCAGATGACGTCTTCGTGGATTGGGTTCTGGCTTCCTATTTACACGATGAAAACGTGGCTGATGGTCGTTATACATACCACAATTACCCCGACGCCCCCCAACCTAACCCCACCGAAAATATCAAATCATGCTCCACGGACACAATGACGCGCGATGTGCATCAATACGGCGTGGACTATATCCGCATTGTTTGCCGCGGTGATTACACCTTTCATTTCGAAGGTTCCACACAAGTGAGCGTACTCCCGGCTGACGCCTATTCTGGCGATTTTGCTTTTTGGTCCAACAAAGGTGACGAATCCGACATGACCCTGACGCGCAGCTTCGATTTCAGCGATCACACCGCCCCGCTCACCCTCAGCTACTGGACCTGGTACGATCTCGAAGAAGATTACGACTATCTCTTTTTAGAGGCTTCGCTGGATGGTGAGTACTGGCAAATTATCCAAACCCCTTCTGGCGTGATTAATGACCCCTCGGGGAACAGCTATGGCTGGGCTTATAATGGCCTTTCGGGGGGAGATGGCCGCTGGATTCAAGAGCAGGTGGACATTTCGCAATTTGCCGGGCAAGAGGTTCAGATTAGATTTGAATATATTACCGATGCAGCTGTTAATGGGGAAGGATTCTTGCTCGATGATATTGCTATTCCCGAAACGGGATATTCATCCGACCTCGAAGAGGATTCCGGTGGATGGGACGCGGCCGGTTTTGTGAGAATCCAAAACATACTCCCCCAGACATTCAGTTTGGCCTTGATCACAAAAGGCGAGACCACCTCGGTGGAATACATCCCCGTGAGCGCGGACAATGTGGCCGATATTCCGCTGCACATTGGCGCTGACGTGGATGAGGCCATCCTGGTTGTCACCGCTACGACGCGCTACACTCGTCAGAAGGCAGCCTATCGCTTCGAGATTGCACCCTAGTAGGGCAGGTTTCTACGCTCTGCGTCCCCGAAGGGGATACCTGCCAACGTGGACGGCGGTTATAGTCTGCGTTAAATTTGGTTAACTCTCGTCCTGCCAGCGTGGACAATCAATCAGCTTTGTGTGGATTTCGCAGCGCTGCCAGTTGTTCTTCTAATTCCGCTCGTCGGGCGGCGGCGGCAGATTGAGTTTCCTGTTGGATTGTTCTGACCCGTGTCTGTAGTTGGGCGCGCAGATCATCTCCGGAAGAGGGGGTAAGCAATAGTGCAACTGATGCGCCTATCAACCCGCCAACACTAAATCCTAAAATAAAATTGGTTATGCGTTTCATGTTTATCTCCTTGTCGTAATTGCTCAAAAGCTTGTTGGTTTACAAAAAACAGTTCGCTTGGCCTCTAGTCCGAATGGACATCGTAATATTAGCACGGTCGGTTTCGCGTAGCACCCTATCAGGGCACCGCCGTGCGAGCGTGGCAGAGTCAACAATTGTTTCATAAAATCAATATAATTTGCGGTTAATCACTCCCGCACGGGCGTTAACGCACCGTGCTAAATCTGCGAAGCCCGATCAAGCGGGCTAAACAGCACCACTAACATTTTGAGCAATTACCCCTTGTCTGTGTTTTCTCGAAAAATTAAGGGTAGTGCAATGCACCTACTATTAAACAATTTGATTTTGAGCAATTACCAAATGACCTTGTGTCATTCGTTTATCCGTTACTCATTCGTTGACAAATCGAGAATATTTCATTAACTTTTAGATGTGCTACAATTTCGGGCCCATTTTGCACGCGAACAATGCCTCGAAACTTCGGTCAGGAGCCCTTCACTATCGGAGAGGTCAGGAGACCTTCGTTATCG
>JAYELX010000153.1:2768-4101 GCA_034717875.1 Chloroflexota bacterium
CCTTCGTTATCGAAGAGGCTAGGAGCCCTTCGTTATCGAAGAGGTCAGGAGACCTTCGTTATCGTTATTTGGCGGCCTTATCGTAAAACAGGATAGCGATGGTCCTTGCGGTGCACACCATTGGTGCCAGACCGAGCGGAGTGGGTTCTCGCGCTGAACGGGTACCATTCACACTTATGGTATTATAATTGACAAAACGAATTTTCCAGGAGTAATTTTATGAAACCGCCTTTCTCTTTGACCGACGCAGACTTGCGGCGGCGTGTTTTCTGGCCTTTATTGGGCCTGACACTGTTGATTATATTTGTATTTAACTTGACTGGCGCGCCGTTGAATACTGCGGCAGCACCTTGTGGCATTTTGTCTTACGAGCTTGCAGGCAGCGTATCGAATGCTGAAGCCATCTTGGCAAGTTGGGATTCGATTGCCCGCGAACGCGCAGCTTTCAGCCTGGGGTTGGATTTTCTTTTCATCCCGGTCTATGTCAGTGCGATCACTTGTGGATGCGGTATGGCCGCGGGCGCGCTTCGTCGGCGCGGATGGCCGCTTGCATCTTTGGATGCCGCCGCCGGCATAGCGTGGGGCCTATTTCTGGCCGGGTTGCTGGATGTGGTAGAAAATATCGCTTTATCTATCGTGTTGTTTGGTATTCCCACTGCTCCCTGGCCGCAGGTGGCTTATTGGTGTGCACTTCCCAAGTTCGCGTTGGTTTTCTTTGGAATTGTGTATGCGTTTCTGGGCGCGGCGGTTCACTTTTCGACGGTATATCTCAAGCGAAAATAGGAACTTGCTCAATATAAAGTTTTAGTAAGCGTTCAGCCTCACTATAAATAGAACGCGGATTTTCGCTGATTAGGCAGATTCACGCGGATTTAAAAATCTTTTTCCTTTTTTTGCATATAAAAACATGAGAAAACCTTACGGATTTTTTTATAAAATCGGATCCGATCCTCGTGCCTACCCTCCGCGGATACTCGTGCCTACGCTCCGCGTTGGCACGCAACCTCGCACGCTCCGCGTCATATAGCAAGAACGCGGCACTCCCGCCGAAGGCGTGCCACACGGTGTGCACCCACTTGGTGTACCGAAGGTATGCAAAGCGAGCAAGAGCAGCAATTCCCGATATTATGAAGAAGAGGCAAGACTTCGGAAGTCTCGAACGACATATTTCGCTAACAAAAAGGCATCCGAAGACTTCCGAAGTCTGGTTTTAGTCAAAACGGGAATTGCTGGAGCAAGAGTATGCTACGCGAAGTGTTGTGGGCTGCGTTACCACGCGGAGAGTGAGTAACGAGAAAATTTCATTCGCGAAATTCGTAAGTTCGCGACATTC
>JAYELX010000154.1:0-4098 GCA_034717875.1 Chloroflexota bacterium
TCGAAAAGACCTTTGGGAAAATTTAGACAATGAAGCTTTAAAAGGTATTGATTCAGGGATGAATGAGTACTTATTGAAGATTATTTCATTGTATAAGCAAAATTACTGTTCAGCAAAGTACCTTTTCAATTTGATTCCTGGTCAAGAAACGACCCGGAAAGATGAACAGGGGCAAAAATACGAACAGATTTTAATTAGCACTGGTTCTGAATTTACGAAACTGTGGTGGATTGCTTGCGACTATGCTGAAAAAGCAAGAAAGCAAATTATGAATACTGGTTTTGAAGATTTTGGTGCTATTAAACAAGATTTTATTCCAAATACAACAATTATTCCTGTGTTAGCAGCAATGTTATGGGAATACGATAAGTATAAAGAAATTCCTGATTTTACAAATAATTTGCAAAAATGGTATTGGTCTGCCGTGTTTTCCGAAGATTATGGTGGTTCATCTGATACTGTGATGGCAAAAGATTTCCGCGATTGGAAAAAGTGGATGTCTACCCAAAAAACCATTGAGCGTATAAATCGAGTTACCCCTGAATTTTTTGGTGAGATGGATTTTAAAACTACTAAAAAGGGTTCTGCTCGATATAATGCCACCTTGTGCATTCTAGCATTGAATAATGCACAAGATTTTTATAGAGGGCAAATAGTAGGTATGGTAGATTTTTCTAATGAAAGTATAAATGACCATCATATATTTCCTAGTGGGGTAAAAGGCCTCAACCCTGATAAGAGCAGTAATTTTGCCAATTATAAAGATTCAATAGCAAATCGGACATTACTTTTAGACGATACAAACAAAAAAATATCTAATCTAAAACCATCCGAGTATATTGCTAATATGCTAGAAATGCATGGAGATGAAACAACAGTGAAAAATATACTGCATAGACATTTTATTTCCATTAATGCATACAAGTATATGAAAGAAGACAATTTTGATAAATTTATAACTGAAAGAGAAAAAGTGATTAGAGAACACTTGAAAGAAAGATTAGGTCTTTTGTAGTTAATTGCCATGAATGAATTCGCGGCTTGACACCCAAAATATGCCACAAACGTGTTTTGCTTTGCATGCCGCCGGCAAACACGTTTCCCGTACCAGCCACCGAATTCATTCGGCGGCGACATTCGGTGGACTAAGACCCTCGGAGGAAATCTTGAAAAAAACAAGCACAGCTGGAAACAAAGGCGCGAGCATCCGTTCGGATTGTTTCGTGACCCTCGAAATAACCGCTCGCGACGGCCTTGAGATCAACCTCACAAGCAAGGTAGGCGCGCTGTACGGCGACTCCATTATCGAGTTGACCCAAGAAATACTAACCCACTTCGAAATCCAAAACGCCAAACTTCAAATCGAAGACAGCGGCGCATTGGTTTTTGTGCTGGCAGCCAGAATAGAAACCGCCATAAAGCAATGTATCGAAACAGAAAAAGAATATTGGCCTGAACTCATTGCTGAGAATCAATATTCCACCGCTAAAGACCGCTATCGCCGCTCACGGCTGTACTTGCCGGGCAATACCCCCAAGTTGATGCTCAACGCCGGCATTCATCAGCCCGATGCCATTATCCTTGACCTTGAAGACTCAGTGGCTCCGGCCAAAAAGGATGAGGCCCGGCTGGTGGTCAGGAACGCCCTGCGGCAAGTTGATTTTTACGGTGCCGAGCGCATGGTGCGCATCAACCAACTGCCCCGCGGTTTGGACGATCTGGCCTACCTGGTGCCGCACAACGTCAACCTGATCCTGATTCCCAAGTGTGAAACAGCTGACCAGGTGAGACAGGTTGATGAAAGAATCGCGGAAATCGCGGCCGCAAATGACGTGACAGATCCCATTTACCTGATGCCTATTATCGAGAGTGCCTTGGGGGTGGTTAACGCTTACCAGATCGCAGCTACTTCTGATAATGTAGTCGCTCTGGCCATTGGGCTGGAGGACTACACTGCCGACCTGGGCGCGCCGCGCACCAAAGAGGGCCGCGAAACCTTCTTCGCCCGCAGTCAACTTGTCAACGCAGCCCGCGCCGCCGGGATTCAGCCCATCGACTCGGTTTTCTCCGATGTCTCGGATATGGATGCCCTGCGCGAGGTTGTGTTGGAATCCAAGTCCTTGGGCTTCCATGGGATGGGTTGCATCCACCCCCGCCAGATCAAAGTCATCCACGAAGCCTTTGCCCCCACGGCTGCGGAAATCGAAAAAGCCAAGAAAATTGTTCTAGCTTTCGATGAGGCCACCGCTAAAGGATTGGGGGTGGTTTCCCTCGGCTCTAAAATGATCGATCCGCCCGTGGTCAAACGCGCTCAGCGCACCATTGATCTGGCCGTGAAAACGGGGAAATTATCAGAAAATTGGAAAAAAGATGAGGCGAAAAAGGATGAACTCAGGTGACAGTCACCTCATGCTAAAATCTTCAGCACTTATTTTGTCCCCACTATTCATTGAATGAATAATCACGAGAAGTAGGAAAACAAACTATGTCTGCAAAATTCGTAAAAAATACCGTTGGACGCATGATTCCAAACGAAATCAACGGCGAGTCGATTGTCCCTTTCAAAGGCGTGCATCAATATAAAACGCCCGGCAGAAGATACGCACCCCCTATCACCAGTTGCGCCGATTACCCTGACGATGGCGATAAACGCTTACCGGATTTAAAGACCGCACTTGTCGAAGCAGGTCTCGAAGACGGAATGACGGTTTCTACCCATCACCACTTTCGCAATGGCGATCTGGTTGCCAATCAAATCTTCAAGGCTGCCTCTGAGCTGGGGGTGAAAGATTTGCGCTGGTTCCCTTCTGCATCTTTCCCCTGTCACGAGCCAATTATCGAATATCTTCAAGATGGTACAGTCCATCACATTGAGGGAAGTATGAATGGCCCGCTGGGACGTTTTGCATCTCAGGGGAAAATGAAAGGTGTGGGCGTGCTGCGTTCGCACGGTGGACGATATCAGGCTGTAGAGGATGGCGAGGTGGTCATCGATATTGCCGTCATAGCCGCTCCTACCGCCGATCCCTTCGGCAACGCCAACGGGCTCACCGGACCGTCGGCCTGCGGGCTGCTGGGCTTTGCACTAGCCGATTCCCAATACGCCCATAAAGTCATCATTGTGACCGACAACCTGGTTCCCTTCCCCTGTATCCCCTGGCAGATTCAAGGCAATTACGTGGATTACGTTGTCGAGGTGGAGCAGGTCGGTATTCCTGAAAAGATCATTTCTGGCACCACCCGCATCACAAAAAGCCCCGATCGTCTCTTCATTGCCGAACTGACCGCCAGATTCTGTGATGTTACTGGCATCATCCACGATGGCTTCTCTTTTCAAGCCGGGGCGGGGGGTACATCGCTGGCAATTGGCAACTACTTCGGCGAAATCATGCGTAAAAAAGGCATCAAAGCGCGCTTCGCCAGAGGCGGCAGCAATCAATATCTGGTAGAGATGCTGGAAGAAGGCCTGGTGGAATATATTTTGGACGGGCAAACCTTCGATCTGGCGGGTGTGCGCTCGATGCGGGAAAATCCCAATCACGTCAACACCAGCCCTTTTACCAGCTACAATTATCACGGTAAGGGCAACTTTGCCCCTATTTTGGATGTGGTCATTCTAGGCGCGACAGAAGTGGACGTTAATTACAATGCCAATGTTGTTACCCACTCCGACGGTTATTTACTGCACGGCATCGGCGGTTGGCAAAACTGCCTCTTTGGCAAGAATGTCATTTTGCCCATTCCCCTCTTCCGTGACCGTATCCCCATCATCCGTGACGAGGTGACCACCATCTGCGGTCCGGGCGAGTTGATAGACGTGATCGTCACCGAGCGCGGCATCGCCATCAACCCCCGCCGCACCGATTTGCTGGAAGCGGTCGCGGGTTCAGACCTACCCATCAAGACCATCCACGAACTCAAAGCGGAGGCCGAAAAGATTTGCGGAGTGCCCCAGGCAGTCGAATTCGGTGAAAACGTCATCGCGGCCATTAATTGGGTCGATGGCACGGTGATTGACGTGGTCAGGCAGGTAAAAGAATGATGCACATTTACGGAAAAAAGCTCCCCCAATCAGTCTCCGGGTGCGGAAATCGGCCT